>JAICVE010000006.1 GCA_025935475.1 Nitrospira sp.
ATCGGTTACGCGCACGGGGCGTTCGTGGCCAAAACGCCACCTTGCAATTGGATGAAGCGGTCTCGTCCGGCGTAGCGGATTTGGGACCAAGCCCTTACGAGACACAGGCCGATCAAGAGCTTCGCATCGCCGTGGGCAATGCAATCACCGGTCTTCCGCCAGCGCAACAGCAAGCGATCGAATTGGCGTATTATGAAGGGCTTTCGCACGTGGAAATTGCCGCACGGCTGAATCAACCACTCGGCACCGTGAAGACCCGAATCAAGCTGGGGATGTCGAAGCTGCGGGAAAGCCTTCGACGCTCGTGGGAACAGGGTGACATCGGATGACGCACGACGAGTTGGAAGAAGCCGTTCCTTTATATGCCGCCGGCGCCCTCGACCGAGTGGAGCGCCAGGCATTGGAAGCGCATCTCTTGTCCGGGTGCCAGTCCTGTCGGACGGCGCTGAAAGACTACCAATCGGTGGCCTCGCTCCTGCCCTTCGGCCTGTCGCCCACGCAAGCACCACGCGCATTGAAATCGAAGGTCATGGCGGCGCGGAACCCTGATCCCATCGCAATCGACAACCTGTTGAAGGAGAGCGGCCGGCCCAGTCTCGAGCCTGGCGAATGGATGAATCACTTGGTCCCGCCCATCGCTCCCGCCCGGTCGCTCTCGCTGCCGTGGGCAGTCGGAGTGGCAAGCGTTCTCCTCGTTTCGCTGGCCGGCTATGTCTTCTGGACCTATTCGACGCGCCTGTCGGACGATGCCATGAAGATTCAGCAATTGGAGGCTACGGTCGCCGACCAGTCGACCAAGATTGCGATGCTTAAACGCGACTTGAGCTTCAGAGATCGTTCGCTGGCCGACTTGCAGATCGAGATGCAGCGCAAAGCGAACGACGCAACCGAGATCAAGAGCCAGCTCTTAGATCGCGAAGTAGAACTGGAAACCACTCGTGAGCAACTCAACGCGGCGATGCGCGGCAAGGTTCCTCAGGACGAATTTGCCGCATTGCTGCGGCGTCCCGACGCCAAAGTCGTGAGCCTCGCCGCCTCGGACGTCGCGAAGGGCGCCAGTGGGGTCTTGCTCTACAACCCTGTCACACAGAAAGTCTGGCTCTATTCCGCCAATCTGCCGGAATGTCCGACCGGCACTGCCTATCAGCTGTGGGCAATCGACCAGAGACCGGTCAGTGTGGGAACATTCCACATTGATGCCGGGGAGATGGCCCATCTGTTGGTCAAACGACTCCCGGAGTTCGAAAAAGCCCGCAAGTTCGCCGTGAGTCTCGAGCCGGCCGGCGGCCGTCCGCAACCAACCGGCCCCATCTATCTGGCCGGTCAGCGGTCCTCCTGAGTCCGTTGCGGCTTGACCTCACCCTCAAACCCCGTTACAACCGGCGACGTGAGTGAAGATCACCGCGGATTCATGCGCCTGGCCCTCGATCAGGCAATGCAAAGCGCCGCTGCTGGGGAGGTGCCCATCGGCGCGGTGCTCGTGCAGCAGGGAAGCGTCCTCGCTCAATCCCATAACCATCGCGAGACCTGGCAGGACCCGACAGCCCATGCTGAAATGATCGTGATTCGCGAAGCTGCCAGGGCGCTCCGTCAATGGAGATTGATCGATACGACGCTGTTCGTCACCCTTGAGCCCTGCGCGATGTGTCTTGGCGCCATCTTATTGGCGCGGATTCCCAGACTCGTGTTTGGCGCCAGAGATCCGAAGGCGGGTGCCTGTGGATCGGTGCTCGACTTCTCGAGCGACCCCCGCTTGAACCATCGGGTCGAAGTAATGGGAGGGGTGCTCGAGGAAGAGAGCCAGCAGATGCTGTCGAAATTCTTTCAAGGGCTCAGGACACAATCACTCGATCGCAAAACCGGGTGACCCACCGCAGAGACTCATGCATCGAGCACCCGTACGGACCAGTCATGGCCGAACGCAGACACCGCTCCTTGCCAATCTTGCCCACAGCTCAACCACTGAACCGTCCAGCCCGGCTGCAGCGCCGAATCGCCTGACAACCGGACACTCGCTCGTGAGGAAGAGTCGGACACCAGAATCTCGCAGTACTGCAGCGCGGCTATTCCGGCTCCTTGCGCCTTGAGCACGGCCTCTTTGGCCACCCAGAGACGATAAAACTGACAGGCATGACCGGCGGCGGGCCGACACTTGATTGTCTCGTATTCCGTCTGAGTGTAAAACCGTTCCGCAAGCTTAAGCGGCTCAAGATTGCCGCGCACTTGCTCCAGATCGATCCCGATATCCTGTCCCTTCGCAACGGCAACAAGCATTCGGCCATGAGAATGCGACAGGTTGAAGCGCAGAACAGGAGGTCCGCCCTGATGGTCCAACAAGGCCGGTTTGCCCGTTGGCCCTGGCTGGAACCGGAGCGCTGCCGGCTCGAGACCCAGATACCGGGCAAGCACAACGCGTAGGCCGCCGCGCGCCAGCGTAAACCGAAGCTGATCGTCAGGACGAACGAATCGGGCGGCGCGAGCACGCTCCTCTTCGCTGAGACAGGCTCGACAGTATTCGAGCACCGACGCATCGGCATCAAGCGAAGAGCTCCAAAGATCCACAGTACGGCTCTTCAGAGCAACCCGATCTGTGTGCCGGTTCGTGAGCTGGTCCACCCGCGGAAAGGCCAGGATCGGTTCAAGCGACAAGGTCACTGTCCAGACTCCGAATGGATGGGATGGTCACCAGGCGCTATGGTAGCGATACTAGGCGTGGAAAGAAAACCAATTGAAAATTTCTCTGCCCCACGGTAAGCTCGCCCAGTCGAACTCGCTGAAGCCATCTCCACACA
This sequence comes from Nitrospira sp., assembly GCA_025935475.1. Lineage (GTDB taxonomy): Bacteria > Nitrospirota > Nitrospiria > Nitrospirales > Nitrospiraceae > Nitrospira_C. Next base: position 2,793 of record JAICVE010000006.1, read on the forward strand.
CATCCCACCGGAGCTTCGGCACAGCCTACGAACGGAGAGGTGCGAGAGCGGCCGAATCGGGCAGTCTCGAAAACTGCTGTCGGGGTAACTCGACCGTGGGTTCGAATCCCACCCTCTCCGCCAAACGCCCCCACAACAGTGCCGATGACCGTAGAGTGGCGCCCCAGGCAGAGGCGTTGTCCTCACAGGGAGGCGGTGGCCTTCTCCTTGAGCGCGCGGCGTAATCTCACCATGGCCATCGTATCCCTTGCACAGTATTGGAGAAGCGCCTCCTTGATCCTGGCCTGCTCGATCCAATCCTCTTCAATGAACACCATGCGGTAGTATTCGCTAGCCGCCTGTGCGCCTTCCTGAATCAGCAGATCGCGGTAACTCAGTTCGGGCACCATGACCGGCAACACCGATTTGATCGAATAGGACCCTTGAAAATCCGGATGATAGTAGTGCTCCTTGATGACGGGATAGAGATCCCAGAGGCGTTTGATGATAGCCGAAAACACCTTGCGCAGCTCCGGAAATGCCTCAGCCACTTGCCTCATCATCGCCTCTTCATACGACGAGTACACGACGATCGTGCCCTGCGCTCCGAGCGATTCGAGCAGCCGTTCGGCCCATTGCCTGCGGGGCTCCGTCGCTTCGCCGTGAAGGAACTCATGGTGGATGATTTCTCCCGATTGGAGCTCAATGTGGTTGGACCACTGCACCGGTATCGATTGATAGGGCTTCATCCTTGGAAACTTCGGGACGGCCAGCATCACGGTTTCAAAATCCAGATGGTGGACCGGATACTCGACCGATTGCAGGACGCGCGCGAGATCGGCCGATGCCCATTCGACGTTGTCCTTCACCCGCCGCTGCGTGATCGATAAATTGGCGGCCTCCGGAATCTCGTCGATACTCGTAATCCCCTCCTGGACCAGCTGCTGCACCACTTTTTTCGGTCCGGGTAAGTGATAGATCCAACGCAGAGGTTTGTCTTTCGTACAGTGCGCCCAGAACGGGCATTCGTAGGGGCTGTGGCAGCGGTCATCCGGCTCGATCGCCGGAGGGCTCGACTCACGCAAGATCGATTTCATCGCCTCCAGTTGTTCCGGCACCTTCCCCTGACGTTCCGCCACCACGGTGGAGACGTCATCAAGCGCGAATAGCGCCTCCAGATCAACCTCACCTCCCTCGTAGAAATAGCCGGTGTCGATGTGCATGAGGCAGGTCCCCGAAAGGTCTAGCCCTGCGCCGATCAGTACATGACGCTGGATCGCGAGATCATTCAAATGGACCTCTTTGACTCTTGTCGACGATTTCACCTCGATGAGGCGCCAGGCGGAACGATGCTCCTCCGTACCGAGAACTCGTTCGAGAATATCGACGCGAACGATCACACCCTCGTGCTCAAACGCAGCTTCGAAAATGGCGGGCACGTCAGGATCTTGAAGCAGCTTCGCGGTCAGCGCCACTGCCGCCTCCCGCGGACGCAGGGTGGGCGCCACCAGCACGCCTCCGGGGAACCGCCCCTGGGCCAGGATTCCGATTTCCGTCCCCATTGCGAAGATGGCTTGTGTCGAAAGATCGGGAGGCTCGGCCAGTTCCGGATGCCGCATTTCGAGGTAGAGCCGCTTGTGGCACTGCAATCCGGAAAGGAACTTGGACTTCGACAAGCGAGGAATGACCGGACGCAAGTCGTTTTCCGTATCCGACGTCGTCATGCCAGCAGACCCTAATCGATGGTGACATCGTTTGTCCAGGCCGGTCGGTACGGCTTCTGTTAGGATGGGATTCGATGGCCAATGGTGTCACCCAAATCCGGCGCTCCGTCGTGGCGCTCGCGCTGCCCGTGACGGTGAGCAGCCTGCTGCAGCGCACGGAAGGGATCGTGGCGGTGTTCCTCGTCGGCGGGCTTGGCGCGATTCCGATCGCAGCCGTGGGGCTGGGCCAGCTCCTGGCCTTCATCGCTACGACGCTGGTCTCAGGTCTTTCCGTCGGAACGAACGTGATCGTGGCTCAGCTGTGGGGGGCTCGCAGACATCATGACGCCGGTCAGGCTGCGCGGCACTTTCTCGGCCTCTCGATCGTGGTCTCTCTCTTTCTGATGACGGCCGGTCTCCTGTTGAATCGCTTCGCGATGCAGCTCCTGGGCGCGGCACCCGACGTCATCGCTCTCTCACTCCCCTATTCGACGCTTATTTTTCTCGTGATTCCCTTCACGGTCCTCCTCCAAGTCATGTCGTCGATCCTGCAGGGCACCGGTGACACCAAAACGCCGATGTATGCCATGATCGTCGTGAACCTTCTGCATATTCTCATCGCGTATCCCTTGATCTATGGGCGGTGGGGACTGCCGGCGCTCGGCGTCCAGGGGGCGGCCATTGCGGTCGGCATCGCGGAGGCTGTTGGCATGTGCTACCTGGCTATCCGGTGCGTTCCGCTGTTGCATCGCTCAACGCATATCCGGTTCGATCTCTTCCGCACCATTTGGCAAGTCGGCGCTCCGGTATCCGGGGAGCGCATTGTGCAACAGGCGGGCATCCTGGCGTACACCAAAATCGTCCTGCTCTATGGCACGGTGGCGTATGCCGCGCATCAGGTCGGACTGTCCATCGAGTCCCTCTCGTTCCTGCCCGGCTACGGATTTGCCATCGCCGCCGCCACGATGGTGGGACAGAGCATTGGCGCCGGCAAGTACACTCGAGCGAAGCTCGAAAACTGGGAAGCCAACCGGCTTGCCACCGCCATCATGTCGGTGATGGGGATTGTGTTCTTCTTTTTTCCGTATGTGCTGCTTCGTGCCTTTACGAACGATGAATCCGTCATTGAATTGGGCACGCTTTTTTTGAAGATTGTTGCACTCCTGCAGATCCCCTTGGCCCTCACGATGGTGCTGGCAGGTTCCCTGCGAGGTGCGGGAGACACCCATTTCATCATGGTCGCCACCACCATCGGCATGTGGCTCGTACGCGTGCCGATTGCCATGATCGCCGGCGTGTGGCTGCACCTTGGAGTGTTCTATGTCTGGCTGGCGATGATCGCTGACTGGACGTTGCGGATGGCACTGATGCTGTGGCGCTATCGATCGGAACGATGGCGGGCGATTCAGGTCATTCGATAGTCTGGGAAGGCCGGCCCCCTTCTGTGCATTCCGGCGGCCGCTCCGACGGCCTCGTATCTTTCCCGCCCCCTCTCCGCACTTCGATTCGACTCACCCCTTTCACATTGGCGCACAGATCACCCAGGCCGGGTGTAATCAATCGAAATGGCCCGCCCTTCCCATCGGCCAATGGCTCGCCGTCCAGCTCGTACACCAACAAGCCAAACTCTTTCGCCTGCGCAAGGGTGAGCGTCGCGGCGTATTGCCCGTCCGCCGAATGAAAGGTCACGTGGTCGGCATCGAGCTGCAGCGCGGGGATGTCCAACAGGCCCTTCACGGTAATTGCGCGTCCCCGCATGCTGGGCATCTTGCGACTGACGTCGTCGATCTGGTGTTCGCTCGGCAACTGCTGCATGGCTGCCCGATCGAGCGACACTGCCTGAACCACGGCGCCGTCGATCGCGACGATGCCGGGACCGGAGCGCGGTTTTTCGGTGAGGGTCTTGATCATCGCCGTCAGCGCCTCGTTCACGGGTGTCGGAATGCCCAAGGCACGGCCTTGATCGACGATGAAGCCGTTAAGATTTCTGATTTCCGTTTGCCGCCCGGCCTTCCAATCGTCGTACATGGAGGTATGGATGTCCCGGATTTCCTGAGTCCACTTCACCACCCGGTCGGGCATGTCGGACGGCAAGGGGACCTTCACCGCCGCAGACACGGCCGTCACTTCGGCGACAATCTGGTGAATGACGCGCATCATCTCAGGATGCTCGAGTGCCCGTGACACCTTGTCGTCGATCAACACGGTCAACGGGTTGAAGACGCAGTTCCAGCACATCTTTTCCCACTTGCTCCGCCGTATGTCTTTGGAGAGCTGGCAGGGAATGCCGGCGTTCGTGAAGAGCTCCCGGATCTGGAGTACTCGCTCGCTTTCATGGCCCATGAGCTCGCCGATCGCCACCGTTCCCTTCTTATAGTGGTCGATCAGGCCCGGCGAGACGATTTTAGCATAGATAAAGGCGACGCCGCCGACAACGCAATCCCGTTTGAAGCGCGCGATGATGCGATCTTCTGTGTCGATGCCGTTTTGGAGGGTGAGGATGACCGTCCGATCCGTCAACACCGTCTCAATCTGCGCCAAGGCCTCGTCGAGATCATACGCTTTGACGGCGAGGATGATCAGATCCGGTGCGGGCAACTCCTTGGCGTCGGCGGCTGCTTCCGGATGGACCGTGATGGTGCCTGATGCGCTGCGGATTCGGAGCCCCTGCTGCCGGACGGCGCCCAAGGTCTTCGGCCGCAGCAGAAACGAGACCGTCGGATAGTGTTGGGCCAAATGAGCGCCGAAGTAGCCGCCGACCGAGCCTGCTCCGACCATCATGATGTGATTCATGGACATGCTCACCCGTTGAGGAGCCATCACCGTTGCTTGAATGATGCGCGTACTATAGCATGCACGCGAAGGTGCACGCAGTGGCCTCTCGGTGGGAGACCCTTATGGCTTCCGACCTCGGCATCGTCAGAGAGAGAGTCGCATCGGCACGGTCGCTCGTCGTCTTAACCGGCGCCGGCATCTCTGCGGATAGCGGGGTGCCGACGTTTCGAGGGAGCGATGGCCTGTGGCGAAACTTTCGGGCGGAAGATCTCGCCACGCCCGAGGCCTTTGAGCGCGATGCCCGATTGGTGTGGGAATGGTACAACTGGCGCCGCGAATTGATCGCGCCTAAGAAACCGAATCCGGCGCATACGGCCGTCGTGGAGTTCGAACGCCGTTGCCGACAGTTTTGGCTGATTACCCAAAATGTGGATGGACTTCACCGGGCGGCAGGCTCAGAACAATTATCGGAAATTCACGGCAACATCTGGAAGGTGCGCTGCACGGCCTGCGGAGTAGTTGAAGAGAATTACGACGTCCCGATTCGAATTCTTCCCTCCTGCCGTCACTGCCAGGCGCTGCTTCGCCCGCATATCGTGTGGTTCGGAGAATCCTTATCTGCCGGGGATGTTGCATGCTGCGGCACCGCACTGCAATCGTGCGACGTGCTGCTGGTCATCGGAACCTCCGGCGTCGTCTATCCAGCCGCCGGATTCGCCTCGGTGGCCAAGGAAGCCGGGGCGTTTGTCGCAGAGATCAATCCCGATCCTACACCGCAGTCCGGAATTGTCGATATCTCCCTCAAGGGGCGAGCCAAGGACGTGGTTCCACTCCTGCTGTAGAAGCCAACTTCAGATCTCAAAAACAGGTCCGTGGCCGCACCTGAAATCCGCCTCAGTGTGAGGCAACAAGCGGCACCAGCTCATGTAACGCGCGTATCGTCTGAACGTCAGGAGGCGCCTGCTTCCCCTGGCGCGTGAGAAGCACGGCTCTCAACCCTGCCTTCGTCGCACCTTCCACATCGTCTCTCACACTGTCGCCGACATGCATTGCCTCCCCCGGCTCGACGGCATGCTGCTCGAGGGCGAGCTCAAAAATCTTAGGCGAGGGCTTCGCCGCATGGGCCAGACTGGAGATGGTAATCGTGTCGAAGAGATCGGCGATGCTCAATCCTCTCAAGACGTGGAACAGCCGCGAGTCAAAATTGGAGACGATGCCCAGTTCGAGTCCGAGACTTCGCAGCTCTCTGAGCGTCGGCACCACGTCCGGAAACAGTTTCCAGGAAACGGGATCAGCGAACACGTCGAACACATGCTCAAAGAATTCATCGAAGCGCTCGAACATGCCGACACGATAGAAGACATTGTGCACGACATCAAACCACCACAGGCGTTCGCTCTGTTTGATCTGCGCGGAGTCAGTGGCGGCAAACACCGGCGGCGGCGCATCGTGAAAGGCTCGCCCGAACGCCTCGGTGATCAGCCTGATCGCATCCGGCCTCGGCTGATAGCCGAACTGCACGGCATGCCGGAGATAGATGTCCGCCACGGATCCGTTCACATGGAAGAGCGTTTCCGCAGCGTCGAAAAACACGACTCGGATCGGCTGGCTCATTCGCGCTCCTTCGCCCGAAACCCGTCACGGCTGAGGAGAATAACTGAATTCCTATCGCGCATCTATCCGCGGTTTTCTTGACAAAGGGTACCCCCCCTGCTAGCTTCCAACTAGCTCAATAAAATTGGAGACTTAAGTGGCTTCCACTATATTCGTCATCGACAGCAGTCCGGCGGTTCGTCGTATGGTCGAGCAGATCTCGGCGCCTGCCGGGTTTGACGTCATCGGATTTCAGGACGGACCGGCCGCTCTTGAAGCGGCCCGGAAAATGAGTCCGACGCTGATCATCACCGACTACCATCTCGACAGCATGACATTTTCCGGGTTCTGTAAAGAAGTCCACAAACTCGACAACTTGAGCGACACCTATATCATTGCGCTGACCGGAGCGAGCGATAAATTGGAGGAATCTCATTTAAAATCGCTCGGCGTCAAGGCGTTCCTCAAGAAACCGTTTCAATCCGAGCATCTGTTGGATCTGATCAAAGATCTGGATCACACGAGCACGGCAAGTGCGGCTGCCACAACAAAGAAACGTGCATGGCCCCCCACGTCGAGCGCGCTCGATTCGCACGATGATCTCGGAGATGATCCGACCGACGAGGAAGTTGAAGTGACCATTCCATACCCGGTGCCGGCCAAGGCTGCCGAAAAGAAAGAGCCTCCCGTGACCCTTCAGCGTGAAGCCGCGGCACCCTCTGCCCCTCCTGCCGTCGAGCCAGAAGAAACGATGAAGGGGTTGTTCGGGCAGCTCTTCCAAGCCATGTCCGGAAAAACGGAACAGAAGATTGCGGAAATGCTCCCGCAAATGGTCAGCACGAAACTCGAGACGCACGTCACCAAGGCCGTGGAAGCCGAAGTGCATCTCCAATTGGGCGCGACGATCTCGCAGGAACGCCTGGCAGAGGTCGTCGAACCGTTGTTGTCCAAGGCATTGCCAAAGGTCTTGACCAGCGAGATGAGCGCGCTCGAGCCGATCATCCGGCACAGCATCGTTGAAATAGCCAGTCCGTTGATCAAGGATGAGGTCGAACGGATGGTACGCGAACAGGCGGACACGGTGAAGGACTTACTTCCCGAAGCCGTCCGGAAGTACCTGCAGTCGAGGGACGAGAACGTCCGCGAGGAACTGAAAGAAGGCGTCGCAGCACAGACAGAACGACTCGCCGCAGACGTGATCCGTGCCGTGGCCGATGAACAGATTCGGACGACCGTCCAACAAGTGATTCCTTCCATGGTCGAGGAACAGATCAAGGCCGAGATCAGAAGGCTCACCGAAGCCGTCTAGCACAGGACGCGCTATCCTTTCTTGCCCCGCTTGCTTCCACGCCGTGCTTTCGCCAGCGCCTTCATGCGTTTGATGTTCTTGCGGTGCTTCTCTCTCGTCTTGCGATCCTTGTCCCGTCCCGTGGCCATACAGGTCTCCTCGCAAAAATGGTGGAAGGTGTCGTTGGTATAACACAAGCCTTCGGTCCTCTCAAGGAAGACACCTCGCGCCGATGCACCCACGCCTCCGCGGTATGCCGCTCGTTACCTTGAGGGGTCCTGGTGCGCATGTTAAGATGCCTCGCGTTTTCTTCTCACACGAATCATGAGCAGTCTCCGCCTCGACAAAACCTACGATCCCAAAGCCGTCGAAGCCCGTTGGTCCCGTACCTGGATCGACCGGGGCTATTTTCATGCCTCGACAGCCCATCCCGGTCAACCATACAGCATCGTGATCCCTCCGCCCAATGTGACCGGGTCACTCCACGTGGGCCACGCGTTGAACCATTCACTACAAGATATATTGATCCGCTGGCGGCGCATGCAGGGACGCAATACCTTGTGGCTGCCGGGGACCGACCATGCCGGCATCGCGACCCAAAACGTCGTGGAAAAACAACTCTTGAGTGAAGGCACTTCGCGAGATGCGCTTGGCCGTGAACAATTCATCGAACGGGTCTGGCAGTGGAAGGCCGCCTCCGGCAATACGATCGTCGAACAGCAGAAGCAGCTGGGCGAGTCCTGTGATTGGGAGCGTCTGCGCTTCACGATGGACGAAGGGCTCTCCAAAGCCGTCATCGAAGTCTTTGTCCGCCTTCACGAGGAGGGACTGATCTATCGCGGCGAACGGCTGATCAATTGGTGTCCGCGCTGTCTGACGGCCCTGTCCGACATTGAAGTGGAACATGAAGACGTGAAGGGGAAGCTCTTTCACATCCGCTATCCACTCTCGGACGATCCCAGTACGTCGTTGGTGGTCGCCACCACGCGGCCGGAGACGATGCTGGGCGATACGGCGGTCGCCGTGCATCCCGATGATCCACGCCATCGACATCTCATTGGGAAGAACATCCGTCTCCCCTTGACGCGGCGCGACATTCCCATCGTCGGCGATCCCATCCTCGTTGACCTTGAGTTCGGCACCGGCGCGGTCAAGATCACGCCGGCCCATGACTTCAACGACTATGAAGCGGGGGAACGGCATCACCTTCCCCGCCTGCCCATCTTCGATCATCAGGCGTTGCTCGATCCTGCCGGCCTCACGGCGGCTGCTGTCGAAGAGGACGTCATCACTGCCGTGGCGCGACTTCCCGTGTCAAAAGCCCGGGCCAAAATCGAGCAGGCGCTGAACGATCGTGGTCTGCTGGTCAAGATCGAAGACCACAAAATGGCGATAGGGAAGTGTTACCGCTGCAAGACCATCGTTGAGCCCTACCTCTCGCCTCAGTGGTTCATCGATATCAAGCCGCTGGCGGAGCCGGCGATTCGAGCCGTAGAGGACGGTCGGATCAGAATCATTCCCGAGGGCTGGATCAACAACTATCTGGGCTGGATGCGGGACATCAAAGACTGGTGCATCTCGCGCCAGATCTGGTGGGGCCATCAGATTCCGGCGTGGTATTGCGAACGCTGCAACGAACCGTTCATTCATCGGCAAACGACCACGAACGCATCGGGCGCCACCATGACCCGCACGACCCTGCTCCAAGGCGCGAAGCCGGTGGTTGCCCGATCGGCGCCGACCGTCTGCCCTCAGTGCGGCGGGTCACAGTGGCTCCGCGACCCGGACGTGCTGGACACGTGGTTTTCGTCCGGCCTCTGGCCCTTCTCGACCTTAGGGTGGCCGGAGGACACGCCGGAATTACGGACGTACTATCCCACGTCGACGCTCGTCACCGGCCTCGACATCCTGTTTTTTTGGGTCGCCCGAATGATCATGTTGGGGTTGAAGTTCATGTCCAACGTTCCCTTCCGCGAGGTCTATATTCATGCACTCGTGCGGGATGCCGAGGGGCAAAAGATGAGTAAGTCCAAAGGGAACGTCATCGATCCCCTCCATGTCATGAATCAATTCGGGACCGACGCCCTGCGCTTCACGCTCGCGTCAATGGCCTCGCCTGGCCGGGACCTCAAACTGGCGGAGGAGCGCATCGAAGGGTATCGCAACTTCGCCAATAAAATCTGGAATGCGGCACGTTTCAGCCTCATGTATCTCGAAGGGCCTCGCACGGCGAAGCCGCCCTTAGAACGCCCCTTTGCCGACCAATGGATTTTGAGCCGCCTCAACTCCACGATGAGGAGCGTGACTTCCGAGCTGGAAGCGTATCGGTTCGACCGCGCAGCCAACGCGCTCTATCACTTCATTTGGCACGAATATTGTGACTGGTACCTGGAACTGATCAAGCCGGCCTTGCAGAATCCTGCGCATCCGGACGGCCCGGCGACCAGACAAACACTCATTGAGACCCTGGAAACCACGATGCGACTGCTGCATCCGTTCATGCCATTCATCACCGAAGAAATTTGGCAAACGATCCCGCACGAGGGCGAGAGCATCGTGATTCAACGTTTTCCCGCACCCGACCAGACCTGGAACGCGCCGGATGCGGAGCGGCGCTTTCTCCTGTTCGAGCAAGCGGTAAGCCTCGTCCGCACCGGACGCGTGCTGCTGAACTATCCGCCCGGTCAGCAAATCGAATTTGGAGTCTCCCATGACGACCCCGACAAACAGCGGCAGCTCAAAGATCTCGAGGGGCATCTCGCCCATCTGAGCCGCGGCGCCTCGGACGTCAGCACGCAGACGGCCTGGACGTCGGCACGGCGTCTTCGACTGGTCGCCGACGGGCTCACCATCGGATTGGTGGTATCCGGAGAGGTGGACTTGAAGAAGGCGTTGGACCGACTGGCGAAGCAGCGGGAAGAACAAGAGAAGGAGATCGCTCGGGTGACCGCCAAATTGGAGAACCAGGATTTCGTCGCCAAGGCGCCCGCCGAGGTGCTGACCGAACACCGGGGTCGCTTGCGGAGTCTCCAGCACGATCACACGATGCTGGCCAGCAGCGAGCAGCAGCTCCGCGCTCTGCTTGGGGCCTGAACATGGCCGTCCTGCCTGCCGCCGAGATCCGACGCGCCGTTCGGCACGCGTTAGAGGAAGACGCAGGACAAGGCGACGTGACGACGTCTAGCCTCTTTCCCAATCGGGTACCCGCTGAGGGCCGGATCATTGCGCAACAGGACCTCATCGTCGCAGGAATGGCGGCCGCCGTTCAGTCCTTTCTGGCCGTGGATGCATCGCTTGCCTTGACGGTGGTGAAAAAAGACGGCTCCCGTGCAGCAGACGGAGAGACGCTCCTGCGCATCGACGGAGACGGCAGATCGATCCTCACGGCCGAGCGGGTCGCCTTGAATTTCCTCCAACACCTGTCTGGGATTGCGACGCTCACGGATCGATTCCGTCAGGCCGTGCGCGGATATCCGGTCGCCATCCTCGACACACGCAAGACACTCCCGGGTTGGAGGGCCATCCAAAAATGGGCCGTGACGCTCGGTGGAGGAACCAACCACCGGTTTTCGCTCGCCGACGGTGTGCTCGTCAAAGACAACCACCTCAGCCTGCTCCCGCAAAAAACGGCAATCCGTCAGGCATGCACACTCGCCAAGCGAAGCGGCGGGACCCGGATGCCGATTATCGTCGAGGTGGAATCCCTCGCCGACGTCGCGGAGGCGTTGACAGGCCAAGCGGACATCATTCTTCTCGACAATATGACACCTGTCATGGTCAAGAAGGCCGTGCGCATGATCAACGGGCGCGCGCTCGTGGAGGTCTCCGGGGGCATCACGTTGAACAACGTTCGTGCCATGGCGGCGGCAGGTCCGGACCGGATCTCGATCGGCGCGCTCACGCACTCCGCCCCCGCCGCCGCAATGACGCTGGAGCTCGAACCGAGAGATGCCAAGCCAAAGAGGCGTCGCTGACGTGCAACGCCCATCCCCGCTGAATGTCCACACCATTCAAAACTACCTGGGAGCTCGATCACTGGGTCGCCGCATAGACTTGCATGAACGGCTCGAATCCACGAACCGTGAAGCGGTCGCCTTGGGCCAGGCCGGCGTCGAGCACGGCACACTTGTGTTGGCCGATGCGCAAACGGCAGGACGAGGCCGGATGGCCCGGTCCTGGTTCTCTCCGTCCGGCGTAAACCTTTACGGGTCCCTGGTCATCCGAATCACGATTGATGCTCCACGTCTGTCGGCCTGGCTCTCGTGGTTGCCGTTGATGGCTGCCTTGGGTGCGGCGGAGGCCATCGACATCGTCAGCGGAGTGCCTATCGCCGTCAAATGGCCGAACGATCTGCTTATCAACGAACGCAAGGTGGGAGGAATTCTCTGTGAAAGCGGAGCCTCGGCAGGTGCCGGACCGTTTCAAGTCATCGGCATCGGCATCAACCTGAACGGAATACCGGAGGACTTCCCCGACGAGTTACGACACATCGCCACCACTCTCCGGCATGAAACCGGCACCTTCATCGATCGGAATCGTCTTGCCGCACAGCTGCTCATCGAACTGGAATCCTGCCTGGAGGAGTTCCTGTCATGCGGATCGGAATTCATCGCGCTCGCATATCGGCGTCGCTGTACGACGATTGGGAAAACCGTGAAAGCCGTGCTCGCTGACGGCAAGGAGTATATCGGAGTGGCCGACGCCATCGAGCAGGACGGCTCGTTGACGCTGGTCGAGCCATCCGTGGGCACGTCGCCGCCAACGGTCCGCCAGCTTCGAGCCGCCGACATCGTGCACCTCCGATGAGGCTTTCGGTGGCGAAATCCACACCGACCCCGTAGAATATCGTCCATGCTGCTGGTCGTTGATATCGGAAACACCAACGTTGTGTTGGGCATTTACGATGGCCCCGTGCTGAAGGCGCATTGGCGCCTTGCCACCGATGCGAAGACCACTGCCGATGAGTATGGAATCCTCTTCACAAATCTGTTGACCTCTGCGGACCTCGTTCCGGCTCAGACCTCGGGCGCCATCATGTCCTGCGTGGTCCCGACGCTCACTGCCACGTTTGAGACGCTGATCGAGCAATACTTCCGCCAGCGGCCGTTGATCGTGACGTCGGAATCCGATACGGGATTGACCATTCGCTATCCCAATCCCAAGGAAATCGGCAGCGATCGGCTCGTCAATGCCGCTGCGGCCTATCACAAATACCGGCGTGACCTGATCATCGTGGACTTCGGCACCGCCACAACCTTCTGCGCGGTCACCAAAGAGGCCGAATATCTGGGAGGGGTCATTGCTCCGGGTCTCGGGATTTCAGCCGAAGCGCTGTTCGCCCGCGCAGCGAAGCTTTCGAAGGTTGAGCTGACCAGACCCAAGACCGTGATCGGGACCGACACGGGAAGCAGCATTCAGTCCGGCCTCCTCTTCGGCTATGCCGGCCTTGTCGACACGCTGGTGAGACGGATCGAACAGGAACTCGGACGCTCCGCCTATGTGATCGCCACCGGTGGATTGAGCAACATCATCGCCAAAGAAACCGTCTCCATTCAGACCATTGAACCGTTGCTGACCTTGGAAGGTCTCGCACTGCTCTATCGTCGGGCAACCGGCGGCTCGCCTGTCTCCACGTGGGTCTAGCTCTCGCATAAGTAATTAATTTTGCGGCCTCCTGTTGACTTATAATCGCGGGTGTCTATCTCGCACATGTAACAGGACAAATCGTGGCGGACGAAGAACGAAATTCCAATACATTCGACGACTTAGACGGTGAATCTTCTTCCGCTCCCTCCGAGGTCTCGACGGCCAGGGATGAGGAGCTGAAGTCGCTCAACGACAAGTATCTCCGGCTGGCGGCCGAGTTCGACAACTATAAGCGGCTTGCCCAACGGGATCAGCGGGACCAGATCCGGTTTGGAAATGAGCAGCTCCTGAAGGAACTGCTGCCGGTCGTCGACAATTTGGAACGGGCGATCAAGGCCGCAAAGGACAATAAGTCGTACGAGGGACTGGTCACGGGTGTTGATCTCACCCTGAAGCAATTGCAGGGGGTCCTTGGCAAGTTCGGCGTCCAGTCCATCCCGACGATGGGTCAGCCGTTTGATCCGTCCGGGCATCAAGCCGTCGCCTCGGTGCCGTCGACGCAGGTACCCGACCAACATGTTGTCGAAGAGTTTCAGCGAGGCTACCGCCTGCACGACCGAATCCTGAGACCTGCCATGGTGACGGTGTCATCTGGCGTAGGATCTGGATCAAATGGGGATGACATAGACAACGCACACTGAACAGGAAAATTTCAGGCTGTTCAAAAAGGTCGTCCGGCTGCTGGCGAACTTTTTCAACAGCCTGAGATGAGGAAGGAGCACATCATGGGTAAAGTCATCGGCATCGATTTAGGCACGACCAATTCGTGCGTCGCCGTCATGAGCGGCGGCGATCCCGTTGTGATTGCCAATGCGGAAGGCGCCCGCACGACCCCATCGGTCGTCGCAATCACCGACAAGGGCGAGCGGCTCGTCGGCCAGATCGCGAAGCGCCAAGCCATCACGAATCCGGAAAACACCATCTTCTCCGTGAAACGTCTGATGGGCAGGAAATTTAACAGCAAGCAAGTGCAGGAGGCGCTGAAACGACTGCCGTATAAGGTGGTTGAAGCCGACAACGGCGACGCCCATGTGGAGCTGCGCGGCAAACGCTATAGTCCCCCGGAAATCTCCGCCATGATCCTCCAGAAAATGCGGCAAACCGCAGAGGATTATCTCGGCGAAAAGGTGACGGAAGCCGTCATCACCGTCCCCGCCTATTTCGACGACAGCCAGCGGCAAGCGACGAAGGACGCCGGCCAGATCGCTGGATTGAACGTCCTTCGTATCATCAATGAGCCGACGGCGGCCTCGTTGGCGTATGGGCTCGACAAGAAAAAGGACGAGCGGATTTCGGTGTACGACCTTGGCGGCGGCACCTTCGATGTCTCCGTGCTCGAAATCGGTGAAGGGGTCTTCGAAGTCAAATCCACCAATGGAGACACGTATCTGGGCGGCGACGATTTCGACCTCCGCGTGATGGATTGGCTCGTCGATGAATTCAGGAAGGATCAGGGTATTGACCTGCGCAAGGATCGCATGGCGCTTCAGCGGCTGAAAGAATCGGCCGAACGGGCGAAGATCGAATTGTCCTCCGCACAGGAGACAGAGATTAATCTGCCGTTCATCACGGCGGACGCGAGCGGCCCCAAGCACATGGTCATCAAGTTGACCCGTTCCCGGCTGGAACAGCTGGTCGACGACCTGATCCAGCGGACCGTTGAACCCTGCCGCAAGGCGCTGGGCGACGCCGGTGTCTCGGCCCGGGACATCAATGAAGTCGTGCTGGTCGGCGGAATGACCCGCATGCCCAAAGTCATCCAAGTCGTGAAAGACTTCTTCGGCAAGGAGCCACACCGGGGCGTGAACCCCGATGAGGTGGTGGCCATCGGCGCCGCGATCCAAGGCGGCGTGCTCAAGGGCGACGTCAAAGACGTGCTGCTGCTGGACGTTACGCCGTTGTCCCTCGGCATCGAGACGCTGGGCGGCGTCTTCACCAAGCTGATCGAACGCAACACGACCGTTCCGACCAAGAAGAGTCAAGTCTTCTCGACGGCAGCCGACAATCAAACCGCCGTGACCATCCGCGTATTCCAAGGCGAGCGCGAAATGGCCAACGACAACAAATTGCTCGGCCAGTTCGATCTCGTCGGGATTCCCGCGGCACCGCGCGGCATGCCACAAATCGAAGTCGCGTTCGATATCGATGCCAACGGAATCGTGCACGTGTCGGCCAAGGACTTGGCGACGCAGAAGGAACAATCCATCAAGATCACGGCCTCCAGCGGTCTGAGCAAGGACGAAGTGGAAAAACTCGTCAGGGATGCCCAAACCCATACGGAAGAGGACAAGAAGCGGAGAAAGGCGGCAGAAGCGAAGAACCAGGCCGACACTCTGCTCTATCAGACCGAGAAGAACCTCAAGGAGCACGGCGATAAGATTTCGGCCGAGGACAGGACGAAGATCGAAGAAGCCGTCACCGCCCTGAAAAAGGCGATGGAAGGCAATGACGCCGATGCGATCGAGTCCGCCACGCAATCCCTGACGACCGCATCGCACAAGCTGGCTGAGGAGATGTACAAGAAGGCCTCGGCCACATCGGCCACCGGCGAAGGGGCTGCCCCCGGAGGGGAAAGTCCGAACGGCGCCAAGACGGACGAAAAAGTCGTCGATGCTGAGTTCGAAGAAGTGGACAAAGATAAAAAGTAAGATAGAATACGGCTGCTGAGGGACCGAGTTTCGCGGGAACGAGACTCGGTCTTTCTGCAATCTCTCCTATATAGAGGACAATGGCTTCCGTGTCGAAACGAGATTTTTATGAAACGCTGGGCGTCGACCGGACGGCGTCCGACGAAGATCTGAAGAAAGCCTACCGCAAGCTCGCCCGTCAATTTCATCCCGATCTGCAGCCCGGCGAACAACAGAAGAAGCAGGCCGAGGAGAAGTTCAAGGAAATCAACGAAGCCTACGAACATCTCAGCGACTCGGACAAGCGGAAACGCTACGACATGTTCGGCCATGCCGGGACGCAGGGCGGCGCAGGGTTTGAAGGCTTCGATTTCGGACGTGGCGGCTTTGGCGATGTCTTTAACGACATCTTCGAAGACTTCTTCGGAGGCCAGCGAGGCGGCACGCACGCTGAGCGCGGGAACGACCTGCAGTACAACCTCGAGATCACGTTTGAAGAGTCGGTATATGGAAAGGAAGCCAAACTCAAGATTCCGCGTTGGGAATCCTGTACGGACTGCAAAGGCACCGGGGCCAAGTCAGCCACCGCCGTCAAGACCTGTCCGAGCTGCAAGGGCGCCGGGCAGATCAGGCTGCAACAGGGCTTCTTTAGTGTCAGCAGACCCTGCGGCCAGTGTGAGGGATCCGGACGCATCATCACGGACCCTTGCCCAGCCTGCCAGGGCCGTCAACGGATCTATCGGGAACGCACGATCGCCGTCCACATTCCGGCCGGCATCGAAACCGGCATGCGTCTGCGCCTCTCCAACGAGGGCGAGCATGGCGTCAATGGCGGGCCCGCCGGCGACCTCTACGTCGCCATTGCCGTCAAACCGCATCCCGTCTTCCAGCGCAAAGGCAACGATATTAGCTGCGACGTACCGATCAGTTTCGTCACGGCAGTGCTCGGTGGGAAGATTGAAGTGCCGACCCTGAAGGGCACGACCGTGATGAAGGTACCGCCCGGCACGCAGCCTGACAAAGTGCTGCGTCTGAAAGGCCTGGGCATCCCGAGCCTCAAACATCACACCACGGGCGATCAAGTGTTCACGATCAAGGTGCATATTCCCACCAAGCTGACCGCCAAGCAACGCGAGTTGCTGATGGAATTCGCCAAGGAAAGCGGCATGTCGATGGAAGCCGACGGCGACGGCTTTTTCGACAAGATGAAGACCTTTTTCGAATAACGCCGCAGCCTGCCGGATCGGGGTCTGTCTCCCATGCCAACCTTCTTTGTGGCTTCCGAGGCTATCGTTCCGCCGACGGTTCGTATCACCGGGCCCCTGCTCCAACATCTCCGTGCAAGTCTTCGCCTGCAACCCGGGGAGCTGCTCACGGTCACG
>JAICVE010000494.1 GCA_025935475.1 Nitrospira sp.
GCTGTGCAGGACCTTACTGCGGTCGATGCCCAAGAGAACCTCCAATAGTGAACAAACGCTAACAGTATCAATAGTTTTTGTCAACGAAATGCCCTAAACGGTCGCATCAATCCGGGTCAAACACGAAAGGCCTGCCGGAGTGTTTCCGGCAGGCCTTTCTCATGATGCAGCTTGGAGTCGTAGACGGTTAGGACGCGGCGATCGACATTTTCATGACATTGGCAGCCTGTGGTCCCTTGGCGCCTTGCACGATATCAAATTCGACGTTTTCTCCCTCCTTCAACGACTTGAATCCTTCCCCCTGAAGCGCGGAGTAATGCACGAACACATCCTCTCCGCTATCCAGACGGATGAATCCAAACCCTTTCCGATCGTTGAACCACTTCACCGTACCTTTTGTCTTCACAAAACCCTCCTTTCCTCAACGGCCACGCACTCCTGCGTGAGCCGGGCCCGAACCCAGTTAACGCACGCTACATGAATAATGAATGAACAATGGAATATGAGAACCGGGGACGGATGGGCGGGCTCTGTGCAGAAGAAAAGACGTACTCACGAGACCCATCTTGGTTACAAATCGCGCGCGCAGCATGTACCATGCGCATTCTAATCTTGTCAAGCCGCTCTCAGCACCGAAGGGGTCCTGCCCGCCCGTGTGGACAAGCCCGTACCAGTCCCCTATAGTGTCGCGACATCGGGAGCGAGCCGCCGCTCATGACGCTTCGTACGCTGCTAGACCGCTATATTTTCACCGAGTTGCTCTATCCCTTCAGCGTCAGCCTCGGCATGCTGTGCTTCATCATGCTGACCCGCGAGCTGCTTCGGCTGGTCGAGCTTCTCGTCACCAAGGGCGTAGGATTATGGGCAGTCCTCAACGTGTTTGCCCACCTGCTTCCGTCGTTTCTGGTGCTGACCCTCCCGATTGCCGGGATCATCGCGTCCATCACCGCCTTTGGCAGACTGTCGCTGGACAAGGAGCTCGTGGCCATGCGCGCCGCCGGCTTGAGCCTGTTGCGGCTGGCACGCCCTGTGATGCTGTTCGCCCTGCTGGTGTGCGGTATGACGCTCTGGCTCGCGCAATGGGGGCAGCCCTGGAGTTCGATCAATCTGAAAAAGGTGGCGCTGAGTTTGCTGCGGGATCAACTCGTGTTGGCGCTGGAACGCGGATCGTTCACCGAACCGATTCCGGGCATGACGATTTACGTCTCGGACAAAGGCGAACAGCCTTCCGGCGGCATCTTTATTTCGGACGGACGAATTGCCTCAGAGCCTCGCGTGATTGTCGCCCAGGACTACCGCGTGCTGATCGACAGCGCCAGCGACCAAGTGGCCTTACGGCTGCAGGACGGCGTGATTCATACCAAGCCGGATGAAATCGATGAGTACCAACTGGCCTCCTTTTCCAGCTATGACCTCAAGCTTTCCCTTAACCAAAGCGGATATGCATCGACGGAGGAACGGCCGTCGTACGATCAATTGGTAGCCCGGTTGAACGCCTCACAGTGGCGCGACCCATGGGCCCTCCGGCGCCTCACCGAGTACTATAAGGACATGGCCTTTCCAACGGCTTCGCTCATCCTGTGCATGCTCGGTCTTCCGGTCGGAATCGTCTCGAAACGGTCGGGCCGTATCGGCGGGTTCGCCGTAGGGGTGCTCGTGATCATCGCCTACTACGTGTTGAATGTGGCTTGTGAGTTTCTGGTTACAGCGACGGCCATCCCTCCGTTCGCCGGCGCCTGGCTTCCGAACAGCGTCTTCTTGGTCATTACACTCGTGAGCTTCTATCGCATGAGCAAGCAATAGCCGCGTATGCCCATTTTGTTTCGATACCTGCTGCGCGAATACTCGAAGATTTTCCTGATGTGTTTTGCTGGCCTGATGACCATCTATCTGGTCATCGATTTTTTTGAAAAAGTCCGCCGCTTCTTGAGCTTCGATGCGACGTGGCTGGATGTCTTGA
>JAICVE010000142.1 GCA_025935475.1 Nitrospira sp.
ATTGGGGGCAATATCGGCAATACAGACAGGGGTGCACATCCCGCACATGACACAATCCATGAACATTTCGGACACGCTCTTGAAATCGCCGAACACGGCCTTCCAGACGCCTTCCCGCACATCGATTTTCTGGGGGCAGGCTTCCGTGCAGGCGTTGCAATTCCGGCAGAGCGGTGTCTCCGGGTAAAGATTGAAGAGGTCCTGTTTGGGGTCCTGGAGCTTTTGAATGTCGTAGGTCGCCTTCCGCGCCGGGAAAGGCGGCATCATCGTGAACGACATGCCGTCCTGCACCGCCGTTTGACAGGCCAAACAAGTACGGACTTTCGGATCGTCTTTCGTGCGGTAGTAGGTCGCACAGGCACCGCAGAAACCGCCAAGACACCCAACTCCCCGTACGACCTCTTGGCCGGCGTACCACATGGCCTTGATGACAGTGATCCCTTCCGGCACTTCCACCTTCTTGCCGGAAATCTCGATCGTCACCAGGCGAGGCTTCAAGACCTCGGGTTGATCGATAATGTTTTGGCTGTCCGTTGTTTCTATAGCCATCGTCTTCCTGTGTGACGCGTGATGAGTGATCACGGCGATCACTCATCACCGTCATGGTGTTAGGCGATCGCGTCGATGATCCTGTTCAATGTGGCGCTGGGGCGCATCGCCTTCGACGCCTTCTCATCATTCGGGTGATAATACCCCCCGACGTCCTGCGGCTTCCCTTGGGCAGCCAGCAACTCCTGATCGATCTTTGCGGCGTTGTCGCCCAGGTCCTTGGCAATCTTCGTGAATCTTTCTGCGATTTTCTTGTCGACGGTCTGTGCCGCCAAGGCCTGCGCCCAGTACAGCGCCAGATAGAAATGGCTACCGCGATTGTCAATTTCCCCTACCTTGCGGGCGGGAGACTTGTTGCTCTCGAGGAACTTCGCGTTGGCTTGATCCAATGTATCCGCAAGAATCTTCGCCACCTGATTGTTCCCGACCTTGGCCAGGTGCTCAAGCGATGCCGCGAGCGCCAGAAATTCGCCGAGGGAGTCCCACCGCAAATAGCCCTCTTCCTGGAACTGCTGCACGTGCTTCGGCGCGGAACCACCCGCACCCGTTTCAAACAGTCCGCCGCCGTTCAACAACGGAACGATCGACAGCATCTTCGCACTGGTCCCGATCTCCAGAATGGGGAACAGGTCGGTGAGATAGTCGCGGAGCACATTGCCGGTGCAGGAAATCGTGTCTTTGCCTTCCTTCATCCGCTCCAGTGAGTAGCGGCAGGCTTCGGCGGGAGACAAAACCTTGATTTCGAGACCGCTGGTGTCATGCTTCGGCAAATAGGCATTCACTTTCTTGATCAACTCGGCGTCGTGTGCACGGTCTTTATTCAACCAGAACACCGCGGGAGCACCGCTCGCCTTGGCGCGCGTGACGGCCAACTTGACCCAGTCCTGGATCGGCGCGTCCTTGACCTGGCAGGCCCGCCAGATATCGCCTTCTTCGACCTTATGCTCGTGCAACGTCTTGCCGGACGCGTCGACGATCCGAATGGTCCCGTTCGCTGGCGCTTTGAAGGTCTTGTCGTGCGAGCCGTACTCTTCCGCGGCCTGCGCCATTAAGCCGACGTTGGGCACGCTGCCCATCGTCCGAGGATCGAAGGCCCCATGCTTCTTACAGAACTCGACGACCTCA
The DNA here is from genome assembly GCA_025935475.1 of Nitrospira sp. Classification (GTDB taxonomy): domain Bacteria; phylum Nitrospirota; class Nitrospiria; order Nitrospirales; family Nitrospiraceae; genus Nitrospira_C. The sequence goes on from JAICVE010000142.1 coordinate 1,675, forward strand.
TGGTAGACGGGCGCGTAGCTGGAGTCCGGAATCACGCATTTCACATCCTGCAGCTTGCCCTCGGGATTCCACATCTTGCCTGAGTCGCGGATGACCGGCGGCATGGAGGCGTCGATGATGACGTCGCTCGGCACGTGCAGATTGGTGATGCCCTTGTCGGAGTTCACCATGGCCATTGGCGGCCGTTTCTTGTAGACCTCCTGAATGTCGGCTTCGATCGTCTTGCGCTGATCCTCGGGGAGCGACTTGATCTTGGCATATAAGTCGCCGATGCCGTTGTCCGGATCGACACCCAGCTTCTTGAGCGTCTCGCCATGCTTTTCGAACACGTCTTTGTAGAAGACCGTCACGGCATGACCGAAGATCTTCGGATCCGAAATCTTCATCATCGTGGCCTTCATGTGGAGCGAAAACAGAACGCCCTTCTGCTTCGCATCCTCGATCTGTTCTTCGATGAACCTGCGCAATGCCTTGACGCTCATGAAGGTCGCGTCGAGGACTTCACCAGCCTGCAACGCGATTTTGTCCTTCAGCACGGTGACCTTGCCGTTTGCGCCGACAAATTCGATCTTCGCTGTGGTGGCCGCCGGGATCGTCACCGACTTTTCGTTCGAGCGGAAGTCACCGCCGGTCATGTGCGAGACGTGAGTCTTGGAATCGGAACTCCAGGGTCCCATCTTGTGCGGATGTTTGCGGGTATGGGCCTTGACGGAAAGCGGCGCGCGACGATCTGAGTTGCCTTCGCGCAAAACCGGATTGACCGCGCTGCCTTTGACTTTATCGTATCGAGCCTTGATCTCCCGTTCCTTGTCGTCCTTTGGATTTTCCGGGTAGTCGGGCAGTTTGTAGCCTTGTTTCTGCAATTCCTTGATCGTGGCCACCAACTGCGGAGCCGAGGCGCTGATGTTCGGGAGCTTGATGATGTTGGCTTCCGGCGTCTTAGCCAGTTCGCCCAACTCGGCCAATGCATCGGGCTGCTTCTGTTCCGGCGTCAAATAGTCCGGAAACACGGCGAGCACGCGGCCGGCAAGCGAGATGTCGCGCAATTCCACGGTCACGCCTGCGGCCTTTGAGAAGGCATTGATGATCGGCAGGAAGGAATAGGTTGCCAGCATCGGGGCTTCATCGGTCTTCGTATAGATGATCTTGTCTGCTTTGCTTGCCATAGCGCTCCCTCTTTGAGTAACTGGTTTAGTTTAGTTCAACGCATTCAGCGCAGATCCGGCTTTGAACCAGGTGATCTGCTGCGCCGTCATGCTGTGATTGGCTTGAATCTTCACGTCACCGGTCGCCTTGTGAATAATGACCGCCACCGGCTTGCCGGGCGCCAGGTTCGCAAGATCGACGACGCTCAAGCGGTCGTTCATTTCGATCTTGTCATAATCCTTGGCATCGGCGAAGGTCAATGGCAGGATGCCTTGCTTCTTCAAATTCGTCTCGTGGATACGTGCAAAGCTCTTGGTGATGACCGCACGGACGTTCAAGAAGCGCGGCGACATCGCGGCGTGCTCCCGGCTGCTGCCCTCGCCGTAATTCTCGTCGCCGACGACGATCGACCCGATCCCTTTAGACTTATAGGCGCGGGCGATCTGCGCAATCGTCTGATTGGCTTCACCCGTCAGCACGTTGGTGCCTTTCCCCGGCTCTGACGCGAACGCGCTGTTGGCGCCGAGGAACATATTGTCGCTGATCTTATCCAAGTGCCCGCGGAACTTCAGCCAGGGACCAGCCGGTGAAATATGGTCGGTGGTTGTCTTGCCTTTGGTCTTGATGAGGAGAGGCAACTTTTCGAAATCCTTTCCGTCCCAGCGCGGGAACGGCTGCAACAACTGCAAGCGCTCGCTCGTCGACGGAATGTCCACGGCCAATTGATCGCCTTTCTCGGCAGGCGCCACGAAGCCTTCCTCGCCTTTGGCAAACCCCTTCGCCGGCAACTCCTCGCCCACCGGAGGCTCGAGCTTGAATTCCTTGCCATCCGCGCTCTTGAGTTTCTGGTTGACCGGGTCGAACCCCAGGTCGCCGGAGAGGGCATAGGCCGTCACGACTTCGGGACTTGCCAAAAACGACAGCGTCTCGCTGATGCCGTCATTGCGGCCGGGGAAGTTGCGGTTGAACGAGCTCACGATCGAATCCGCCTTGCCTTTCACTCCGTCGGCGCGCTTCCACTGGCCGATACAGGGACCGCACGAATTCGAGAGGACGGTGCCGCCGAGCTGTTCGAACGTGTCCAAGAAACCGTCGCGCTTCATCGTGTGGTAGATCCGCTCGGATCCCGGAGACACCAGGAACGACGTCTTCGCTTTCAGGCCCGCCTTTAATCCCTGCTGGGCAATGTGAGCGGATCGGCTGATGTCCTCATAAGAGGAATTCGTGCAGCTGCCGATCAACGCAGCCTTCAGTTGAACCGGATAGCCCTTTTCCTTCGCCTCGGCCGCGAGCTTCGAAATCGGCCGCGCCAGGTCGGGCGTATGCGGCCCCACCACGTGCGGCTCGAGCTTCGAGAGATCCACTTCCACGATCTGATCGTAATGCTTTTCCGGCGATTGGTAGACCTCGGGATCGGCCACGAGCAGCGCCTTGTTGGTAAGGGCCAGATTCGCCAGATCCGCACGGTCGGTGATGTTCATGTATGCGACCATCTTCTGATCGAAGGGAAACACGGAGGTCGTCGCGCCAAGCTCGGCGCCCATGTTACAGATGGTGCCCTTGCCGGTGGCACTGATCGTTTCCGCTCCGGGTCCGAAGTATTCGACAATCTTGTTCGTGCCGCCCTTGACGGTGAGTAAGCCGCAGAGATACAGAATCACATCTTTGGGAGAAGCCCAGCCGCTCAGTTTCCCTGTCAACTTCACCCCGATCAATTTCGGATGGAGCACCTCCCAGGGAAGGCCGGCCATCACCTCACCGGCATCGGCACCGCCAACGCCGATCGCCAATCCGCCCAACCCACCACCGTTTGGTGTGTGCGAATCGGTCCCGATGATCAGGCAGCCCGGAAACGCGTAATTCTCCAACACGACCTGGTGGATGATGCCTGCGCCGGGCTTCCAGAATCCGATCCCGTACTTCTTCGCCGCCGACGCGAGGAAATTATAGACTTCCTTGTTTTCGTCCATCGCGCGAAGGAGATCTTTTTCCGACCCCATCTCGGCACGGATCAAGTGATCGCAGTGGATGGTGCTCGGGACGGCGACCTTTTCCTTGCCGGCCTGCATGAACTGCAGCATGGCCATTTGCGCCGTCGCGTCTTGCATCGCCACGCGGTCAGGGCGCAGGGCCAGCATCGCCTTGCCGCGCTCCCAGGTTTGGGTCTCGAAGTTATCGGCGTGAGAGACCAGGATTTTTTCGGTCAGCGTCAGCGCACGGCCAAACTTTGCCTTGGCCTTGGCACAGGCGTCGGGCATTTTTGCATAAAGTGCTTTTGCGAGTTCCATCGACATGATGACGTCCTCAATGTGGAGTTAGGAATTGAACCTCTTACTTCAGCGGCGGCACTTCTCTTCGTTTCGGCGCCGCATAGTTGACGAGATAATCGAACAACCGGATCAGCCGGCTGTCCTGGCGCTTCTGATCGACCCAATGGCCGATCAATCCGATCGTCCGGGACAGAATGAAGAACCCATTGAGACTGTCAACGGGGAACCCCAGGTCGACCAGGACGGCCGCCATGGTGCCGTCCACGTTCAGAATCAGATTGTCCTTTTTGGCCGCCGTGACCTGCTCTACTTGCAGCGCGAAATCGAGACACGGGGTCTTGATATTGAGGCTCTTCACGTAGCCGACCAGCTCTTTGACGCGCTTGTCGGGATTGCGGAGGCTCTTGACGCGATGGCCGATGCCGGGGACGGGGCCGACGTTCTTCTTCATATAGGCAAGAAACTCATCCACGTTCATCTTATTGTCGACCGCGTACTTGAACCAACGTCCGGCATCGGTGACGGCACCGCCGAAGCGGGGACCAATCATGATCAGGCCTGCCGCGACGGACTGTGAGAGGCCGATGCCGGCGCAGGCAGCGAGAATGGTGGCGTAGGCACCGCTCACGCAGGGCCCGTGATCGGCCGAGAGCATCATGATGCGCTTGATGATTTCCGCTTCCTGTTTCGAGATCAACCGCTTGTCCCACAGCAGGCCAATGACGTGCGGAATTTCATACCCTTTATTAATGAGCTCGGAGGCCGGATACCCGTCATAACAGGGCTCGTCTCCGCGGTCATCGCTGATGGTCGTTCGGATAAGCGGGGCGACCATGACTTCGTCCGCCTTCATCGCCTCCTCGATGGACTTCGGCAATTTCGGCAGCACCGTCGGCTCGACCGGTTCTTTGACCTGGCCGGATTTGAGCAGCTCCTGGTAGGTTTCCTTGATGGCCGGTCCAAGCGCCCCGAAGGTCGGCGGCACGAGGGCGCCGGCTTTCTTGAGCGCATCCGACTTCGATCGTGCCGAGCCTTCGCCTTTCATGCCCTCCTTCGCACCGGCATGACCAAACTTCATGCCCTTCGGCAAGCTCTCCTGACAGAACCCGGACACCACGCCGATCAACTTGATGCGGCGCTTTTTCGCCCCGTACCATTCGGCTGCCCGCTCCTCGAGATCGCCGCCCATTTCGCCGACAATGACGACGGCCTTGGTCTGCAGATCGCTTTCAAACATCTCGAGATAGCTCACGTAGTCCGTGCCGGGATAGGCATCGCCGCCGATGCCGATCGCGGTCGTGATGCCGTCGGCAAACTGCGAGCAGATCCAGATGATCTCGTTGGAGAGACCGCCGGATTTGGTAATGACGCCGAACGATCCCTCACGATAGAGCTTGGAAAGGACGAGATTGTCGAAAGCGCCGCCGATCACACCCAGCCTGCAGGCTCCGGCCGAGATGATGCCGATGGAGGACGGGCCATTGAATACTTTTCCGAGTTTCCGCGCGTGCGCTCCCAGCAGCTTGGCGTCCTTTTCGGGGACACCTTCGGTGATCATGGAGACGACCTTGATGTGCGGATCGTCGAGCGCTTCCATACCGCCCTTCATCGCACGGTCGGCGCCGATGTAGACCAGGGTCGTGTTGATCGTGGGATGATTCTTGGTGGCTTCTGCGACAGACTTGTAAACGGGAATGGCAATGAGTCCACTGCCGTAGGGAATTTCGTTGGTTTTGCCGGCATCCGGCGGATAGACGAACGCTTCAACGTTGAGCGGCCGCTTGATCAGGTAGCAGAACTCTGCCATGCGCCGCGCGGCGTTCACGCCGGCTTGCCCGCCCTGAATGACGACGCGGGTGTC
>JAICVE010000498.1 GCA_025935475.1 Nitrospira sp.
ACTGCCATCTCAATCCCGATGAGGTCGTGGCGCTCGGAGCGGCCGTCCAAGCGGATATTCTCACCGGCGGTACGACGGACATGTTGCTGTTGGACGTCACGCCGCTGTCGCTCGGCATCGAAACCATGGGCGGTGTCATGAGCAGTCTGATCAGACGGAACACGACGATTCCCGCCAGCGCAAAGGAAATGTTCACGACCTACGTCGATGGACAGACGGGTGTCGATATTCACATTCTGCAGGGCGAGCGCGAACTGGTGAAAGACAATCGCAGCCTTGCGCGGTTTCGCCTGAAGATCCCGCCGCTACCGGCCGGCGTACCTCGGATTGAGGTGACCTTTTTAATCGACGCGAACGGGATTTTGAACGTCAAGGCCAGCGACATGCGGACAGGGCAGAGCCAATCCATCGAAGTCAAACCGTCCTACGGACTGTCGGACAATGAAGTCGAACGCATGATCGAGGATTCGTTCAAATTCGCGCAGGAAGATGTGAGCGCCCGCAAACTGATTGAAGCGCGTCTGGACGCCGCCGCATTATTCACGACGACCGAGAAGTCGCTAGCCGAAGGCGGTACGCTCATCGGCGAAAAAGACGCCGCGGCCGTTCGGGTGGCTCTCGCGGCGTTGAACGCTGCCAAGGAAGGGAACGATCCAAAGGCCATTCGGGCGCGGATGGCCGAACTCGAGGAAGCGGCGAAACCGTTATCCGTCGCAATGTTGGATAATTCTCTCAAGCGCGGTCTCCAGGGCAAGAAAGTCTCCGAAGTCACCAAGGGCTGATGCAGAGGACCGTGCGTGGTCATCGGTAAGGAGTCACATGGATTTGAAATGGCAGGATGCAGAAGACATCGCGATCCGGCTAGTGGAAGAACATCCAGACGCCGATCCGTTGACTGTGCGCTTTACCGACATACATGCCTGGATCATCGCCCTGCCGGACTTTAAGGATGACCCGAAGAAATCGAATGAAAAGATTCTTGAAACCATTCAGATGGCCTGGCACGAAGAGTACAAAGACTCACACTCCTGACCCTTCCGTTTATTCCGGCTGATCGATTTTGTAGAAATCCATCGGATCCAGACGGCGCTGCGCCGCCTGCGTCGGCTCGCTCCCCCGCGCAAAGATCTCGACATTTCCAGATTGATCTTCCTGCTCGGAGTTCAAAAGACCCGTCGCCGGATCGACCTTTACGAAGGTAATCCCCTCGGGAATCGTAAACGGCACCACGGGTAATGATTTGAGCGCCTCTTTCATGAAGCTAATCCAGATGGGCAGTGCCGCATGCGCTCCCGATTCCGTTTCACCGAGCGAGCGGCGGTCGTCGAAGCCTACAAATGTTCCCGCCACGAGATTCGGTGTCCCACCGATGAACCAGGCATTGATGAACTCATTCGTCGTCCCGGTCTTTCCTGCGATGGGACGACCAAGCGCCTTCGCCGCCTGACCGGTGCCTTTCTGCACCACATCTTCCATCATATTCGTGATTAGATACGCCGTTTCTTTTGACACAACTTCCTCGGTTTGCGGTTCCTGCTTCTCGAGCACTTGCCCGCCGTTGTCCGTCACTGACAGGACTGCAAAGGGCTCGGCCCGGCTGCCCTGATTCAAGAAGACCCCATAGGCCGAGGTCAGTTCCATGAGTCCGACGGAAGAGGACCCCAATCCCAACGAGAGATCAGCAGCCAAGGGACTGGTTATTCCCACCTGCCGGGAAAAATCAATCACGTTCTTGATGCCCACCTTGTCAAGCAATCGGACCGTGGCCAGATTGTGAGAATGGGCTAGGGCATCTCGGAGGCTGACCATCCCGTGAAATCTCTTTCCATAGTTCTCCGGTTTCCACGTTTTTTCCTCTTCCACCTGCTCATAGACAACCGGCGCATCGAGCACCACTGAGGCGGGACTCATGCCTTGATTGACGGCGGTCGCA
>JAICVE010000197.1 GCA_025935475.1 Nitrospira sp.
ACCGCATCAATTGCCTCTCCTGAGCCTCTCACGAGACTCAGTAAATGTTATCGAGAGTGCCGCGTCCAGCCTGGTAGGATGCGCCGGTGATGAGCGACACGTCGACTGTCCCCGCACGTCCGCGTGCTGCGATTCTCTTCATTCTCATTACAGTTCTGCTCGACATGCTGTCGTTCGGTATCGTGATTCCGGTGCTGCCAAAGCTCGTGGAGGAGTTTCTTTCCGGCGACACGGCCGAGGCGGCTGTGATCTACGGTCTGATGGGCACGGCCTGGGCCCTGATGCAGTTCATATGCGCGCCGATCCAGGGCGCGCTGTCGGACCGTTTCGGGCGGCGGCCAGTCGTGTTGCTGTCGAATCTCGGATTGGGCCTCGACTATATCGTGATGGCGCTGGCGCCGAACGTCCTCTGGCTTATCATCGGCCGGACGATTTCTGGCATCGCATCGTCCAGTTTCAGTACTGCTGGCGCCTATATCGCGGACGTGACGCCGGTGGAGGAGCGGGCAGCTGCCTACGGCAAGATCGGCATGGTCTTCGGCCTGGGTTTCGTCTTCGGGCCAGCGTTGGGCGGGTGGCTCGGGTCATTTGATCCGCGGTTGCCGTTTTGGGGCGCGGCGGCTCTCAGCCTCTTGAATGCCGGCTATGGATTCTTCGTGCTTCCCGAATCCTTGCCGCCGCAGAGCCGGATGGCCTTCGGCTGGCGGCGGGCGAACCCGGTCGGCGCGCTGGTGCTGCTGCGTTCGCACCATGAACTGTTCGGCCTCGCGGCCGTGGCGTTCCTTGGCTATCTCGCTCATGCGGTGCTCCCGAGCACATCGGTCCTGTACATGGGCTATCGCTATGGCTGGGGCACGGCATCCGTCGGATTGATGATGGCCGGTGTCGGCGTCGCCGCTATGATTGTCCAAGGCGGTCTGATCCGTCCGATCACGGCACGATTCGGCGAACGAGCCACGCTGCTGGCGGGCTCACTCAGCGGCGCGGCCGGATTTTTTACCTATGGGGTGGCGACGGAGGGTTGGATCTTCTGCCTGGGCATTCCGATCATGGCCTTCTGGGGACTGTCCGGTCCGGCCACGCAGGCGCTGATGAGCCGGCGGGTACGCCTGTCCGAGCAGGGACAATTGCAAGGCGCGATTGCGAGCATCAACGGCGTCGCAGGTTTGCTCGGTCCAACGCTCTTCACGGAAGTATTTGCCTCCTTCATCGGTCCAGGCGCAGCGGGGCATCTCCCCGGTGCGCCATTTCTCTTAGCCTCGCTTCTGCTCGTCAGCGCCGCCGCCATTGCTTGGCGCACGACTGATCCGAGCCGTCAGCTGCCTCGTTACCGTAACTAAGTGCAACGGCGTCAGTGTTATTCTCACAAGATCTGGGGTTTTCCACCTTGATGTCCGCCGAGGATTTCTTACAAAATACACATTGGTACGCATCCGTATGCATGGCGACAGGTGTTCCAATGCGAGCGAAACGGCGTCACGTCATCTTTGCCGCCATCCTCATGGTAGGTCTTGCCTATCCTCCTCTGTCGCCGGCACGGGACCGAGCGGCTGATCACAGCCCTTCCGTCCCGGTGCTTGATCCTCCTTCCATGGGGAAGCCTCCGGTGGCCGACGGCGTCGTTGACCGTTATCTGTTGAATCCACGCGGAGACGTCAGTGGTTTGTTGCTGCGCGATGGCTCCCAAATGCACGTCACGCTCCGTGCGGCTCAAGACCTCACGACGGCGATCCAGCCAGGCGATCATGTGCGAGTGCATGGACGCCGCGTTTCTGATTCACCACTCGTGAAACCCGACGTGATCATCAACGTGACTGATGGCAGGTCCTTCACGGTGCCCTATCGGCTGGATCTTCCGATGCCGCCAAGGGAAGAACGACCGACCGTTACTGAGATGAATGCCGCTGGAACCATCCGAGTGCTGCTCTATGACCATTTAAAAGACGTCGTCAATGGTGCGCTCCTGTCCGACGGCACCCAGGTCCGCTTGCCTCCTGATGTGGGCGAGCACTTTCATGCATCGTTGCAACAGAACATGGACGTGGAGGTCAGAGGGTATGGGACGACAACGCCCTATGGGAGCGCACTCGAGGCGAGCGCAATCGGACGAAAGGGCCAACCGCTCACGCATCTCGACGCGTCCACCCAGCATCTCCGCTGACACGACGTTCCTGATCCCGCCCAGGGTGTCGTTGATGGTCCTGAAGGCCGATGATGTCCAGACATCTCACGAGGTCATTGACTATTCGAGTATCGGACTCGGCGGGCGATGTCGGGGCCTTGCTGCTTCGTCCGGACAATGCCAACTGCCTGTTGGTGTTTGCGCACGGTGCAGGGGCGGGGATGCATCACCCCTTCATGGAGCGTCTCGCCGTACAACTTGCTGGCTGCGGCGTGGCGACGCTGCGGTATCACTTTCCCTATATGCAGCACCAACGAAAAAGGCCCGATCCTCCGGCGGTAGTCACTGCGACAGTACGGGCTGCCGTCGCGGCGGCATCGGAAACGGCGCCTGGCTTGCCCCTTTTGGCGGGAGGCAAGTCGTTCGGGGGGCGCATGACCTCACTGACGGTTGCCGACGAACGATCTGCCCCGAGTCCGGGGATCGCTTCCATACGGGGGGTCGTGTTTATCGGGTTTCCCTTGCATCCGGCAGGCCGTCCCGGCATGCAGCGTGCCGAGCATTTGGCTCGAGTGCGGATTCCGATGCTTTTTCTTCAAGGGACGCGCGATGCGCTGGCCGATCTCGCCCTCTTGCGTCCGCTCTGCAACAACCTCGCGCCTCTTTCCACCTTGCATGTGATAGACGGCGGGGACCATTCCTTCCATCTGCTGAAGCGGTCTGGGAAGACCGACGCCGACGTCTTTGCTGAACTGGCACACACCGTGGCGTCGTGGGCGGAGACTCTGGTCTAGATCCGCAGCTCCAGCCTTGTGGGTTGCAGCTTCACAAGCCTAGAAGCGCGTGTTTATCTCAGGTCTCGGACTGGTCCGCGCCACAGACCCTCCGGCACTTGCTCCAACGGGACGAGCTGATTAAACCACCGGACGACAAATTTTCCTCCGATCTCGGTGGCCTTTGGCTGCATCTGGATGACTTGGAGCAACACCTTGAAGTGGACATGCGAGGACAGGTTGTCGTAGCGGAACCAGTAGAATCCGGCCTGATCTGGCGGAGGGGTCGCGAGAGTCATTGACGCACCTTACGACGAGTTTAACGTATCGTAAGCCGTCGTGGATATTCGTAAAGCTGGGGAGTTCCCCGGTTTAAAAAAATCCTACGTAGCCTTGTTCGACATTGCTTCAGACTGGAGCCAGCCCAGATTCCTGATCGAGGGCCTCAACCAGTATCTCACCGTCGCCGAACGGGAGACTCAGCTGTGCGGCAGGCATTCGATGCGTGCGCCGCCGCCGCCAAGGCGTCGCGCAGTTCGGCACCGTCGTCGACCCCGACGATCTGGGCTGGATGCGAGGACGTCTCGGCCTTCGCAGTGGATGCTGTTTCATCTTAAGTTCTTTAATTTGATGTAGTAAGACTTTCTCGTGGTCGATACAAATGCCGTGGGAAGTGACTTCGACGTCGAAGAGACCGATCTCGCCGATCAGCGTCTCCTTCCCTTCAGTCTCACACCAGGCACAAACGACTTTCATAACAACAGTAAATGAGCAAAGTTAATGCCGGAAATGATCATGAGTTAACACGCTTCGGGACCCATTCGATTCACGGACATTGTAGCAGCGAGCGTACATCGAAGGAATGTGTTTCGCAGAAACCGCCGATTCGGCAGGCGTAAATCGATCGAAGCGAAATGCATACAAGAAGGACTTCATTGAACAGGTGAATGGTACTGACCTGCTCGGCGGAGGATAGTCGATTCAAAGAAGCTTGGGAATTCGAAGGACTGCGTAGGAGGAATGGGGGACGTTCTTGGGTAGGGTTGATGGTTCATTTGAGCAATGAACAAGACTGACGGCGAAGCCAATGTATTCCAATGTGGCTTGGCTTGCACCAGCCAATTGGGTTAATGCATGTCGATGCTACCTGGAACGGACGGCACATAATTCGGATCGACATTTTCCCAGATCCCTGCATGATCGCCGCTCGCTCCCCAGCCTCGCATATATAGGAGCGTGAGCACCGGTTCAGTCTGGTATCGCTGTGTACCTGTCACCCGACCGACGACTGTCGCACGCGCCCAGTTTCGAAACTTTGGCGGGACCTGCTGCTTCGACATCATGACCCAGTATGAGCCGGCTTCAGGACCCCCAGAATCGGCGGGACGGTGAGGCTTGTTATCCTGGTCCAGGGGACGATTCTTCAGACGTAGCATCAGGACCGTATCGTGTTCTTCCTCTTCCATGATCGTGCCTCCCAACAGCACGACCTTTCCAACATACGGTTGCGGATTTGTACTCAGCATGGTGAGCGTGACTCCAGGCTCAGCCATCCACGTAAACCGCCGCGGCACAGCGGCACAACCCCAGAGCGCAACCATCATTGTGGCGATCAAAGTAAGGCACACGGTCCATCGCGGCACCCTGCCATAAGCGGTCATACACTGTCCTTGGTGTCAGGTGAAAAAGCGGGTGGGCGCATTCTACGTGTTTGGCCCTTCCCCGTCTATGGCATCTCGATTTGATCAGTCGTACGGCGTATGCTCTTCCTGTCGCAGGAGTTCAGGTCCGAATCCGGCGAGTGTTCGGCCATTGCATCTTTTACAGTAGACGGTACCGTGATGAGAACCCGATGACCAGTCACGAGACGTGTTATCAAGCCCTGTTGGCAAGAGATCCCCGCTTTGATGGCAGGTTCTTCGTTGCCGTAAAAACGACGGGTGTGTACTGCCGTCCTGTCTGCCCCGCTCGACCCAAGCGCGAGAACGTCGAATTCTTCAAGACAGCCCAAGCAGCGGAGATCGCCGGGTATCGACCGTGCTTACGGTGCCGTCCCGAGGCTGCTCCCGGGACCCCCGCCTGGATTGGGAAGCAGGCCACCGTCGAGCGGGCACTCAAACTCATTGCACAGGGAGCCCTCGAGCAGCACACCGAAGAGGCATTTGCCGATCGCCTGGGAATGACGGCACGACATTTACGACGGCTGTTCGAACAGGAATTTGGACAGACGCCCAAGCAGCTTCACGACAACGACAGGCTCAATTTTGCCAGGAAGCTGATCATGGAAACGCATCTTCCCATGACGGAGATCGCCTTTTCTGCAGGGTTTCACTCGCTCCGTCGATTCAACGACGCGGTCAAAAGACGGTTCCATCGTCCGCCGTCAGCGCTCCGGTCGTTACTCAAATCCGCTCAGCCGCCACAGATGATTCAACTGTCGCTGCCGTACCGACCTCCATTCGCTTGGGATGGTGTGCTTGATTACTATCGGCGGCATCACATTGACGGCCTCGAAACGGTTGGGGCTGACACATACGCCCGCGTGTTCAGGCTGGGAGGCACGGACACGACAGGCTTCTTTCGAGCAAGTGTCCATGACCACAAGCCTGAACTGCTCCTCGAGATGACCATCTCCGATACGAGGCACCTCTTGCGCGCCGTACATCGCATCAGGCAGATGTTCGATTTGGACTCGGACCCCGTTCTCATCGCACAGGCGTTCGCTCGGTCGACATTCCTCAGTTCACTTCAAGGAAAATATCCCGGAGCGAGATTAGTCCGAGGATTTGATCCGTTTGAAACCGCGATTGGCACGATCCTCGGCCAAGTGATTTCCGTGACGTGCGCCTCACGTCTCATGGGGCAACTCGTCGCGACCTATGGTGAGAAGATCGTGCATCCCGTATCCGGCGAACCTGTTCGTATCTTTCCCACTCCACGCATCC
>JAICVE010000088.1 GCA_025935475.1 Nitrospira sp.
GAAATAATTCGTCAAGGTAACTGTTTTCGAAAAAGTGTTCCTCACATTCCGCAAAGAGTTGCTCGGCAAAGCCTCGCTGATCGCGGTCGCGGCGGATCTGCATCAAAAGGTCGAGAAAATAGACCAGGTCGTTCAGTGCTTCGATCCACCCGACCACCTTCCAATTCGAATAGACCGTCCGATCTAAGCGCTGCGCAAGAAACCGAAAATAGTCCACTGGAAGGTCGAACTGATCCGCCAGATCCCCATAGTGACGCGCGATCTCCCGGCAGAGCCCAAGCAGAAGACTGCGCATCGATTGACGGAATTCGATCTGCAAGCGGCCGAGCCTCGCCGTATTGAGTAACGACATGGTCTTCCTCGATGAATGGAACGGCGACTCTACCGGAGGCGCGGCGATGGCCGCAAGGAGAGGCTAGCAAGGAGAGGCTAGAAGGATTTTGAGGGAAGATAGCCAGCATCGTCGAGACGGAGTTCGCGGACATGGTCCATAAAGTGGCGTGTGAATGACCGTTGGACCGAATCTTCAAGCGGCGGCTTTGCTCCTGTCACGATGAGAAAGGGTAGTTCATCCTTCCACAACAACTGCCCATCACTGTCGATCATGTAGAGAAACAGACGCCGCTGTTCATCGGTTTTCCAACCCCACTCGCTTGACGCTAACGGCGTAGCGCCGACGACATATCCATACAGAACCGCATCCACGGCAAGGTCACGTGACAGCTCGCGCGCCCACACTGCCCGCTCCCGACCTGGTGGGGCAACCCTCAACGGATGCGGTCGGCCAGTGGGCGTCACGACTCGCAAGGCGGTTTCCCTTGTCAGGAGCTTGGTCAACCTTGCACCCATCGCGTCATCACCGTCGACGGGCATCAGTGCGATACTGGTCAATGCTGAACTTGCTGTGACGGCCGCCGACTGTTCCGTCGAGACCCATGATTCCTCGAAGGCCTGAAACTTGACATCGCTGGCTCTCATGGAGTCTGAACCGACCGCAGCGATCCACGCGCCGGCGAGACAACCTTGCTGTAGGAAAGTCACCGACAGGATCAGCACCCCAAGAGCAGTACCTAACTGGTTCATGTCCCCAGTGCTCGCAAAAGGAATGCCTTTGGCCGTTGAGACAATGATGTGCCTACCTCTTGATTTTTCCAGTAGTTCATGAGCGCGCATCTCCGGCTCGGGGCAACATCACCCACACAATGTACGCAAAAAGAGGCAGCATGTACGGGACGGTCGGGAGGAAAGGCTGCCGCGTGGACATTCTGTCTCGAGGATAAGCGGTATCGAATAGCATGGATGAAAGAAAAACAGCCATGTTGCATGTCGGCGCGTGTTTTGCACTTTCCTGGCGCTAACCAGGAGTTACAAAGATGGACAACCGCTGGCCTGCTGCATTCAAGCCGCGAACATTGTGGCACCTGATTAAGGAAGCCGGTTCCGATTGGATCCACGACCGCGCGCCCCGCTTGGGTGCAGCCCTCGCCTATTACACTGTCTTCTCCTTGGTGCCCTTCCTTGTCGTCGTCATCTCGGTGATCGGACTCGTGTTCGGACAGGAAGCGGCACAATCAGCCATCCTTTCACAGATTGCCGAACTGGTGGGACACCAGACTGCGGCGGCCATCAAGGATATGATTCAACGGGCCGATCAGCCTTCGACAGGACTCTTTGCCACCGGCCTGGCGGTCGCCACGCTGCTCCTAGGCGCGTCCGGAGTCTTTGGACAACTCCAGGATGCGCTTAATACGGTCTGGGGCGTCGAGCCAAAAGAGGGACGGGGCGTGTGGGGCTTCATTAAAGACCGATTCCTTTCATTTGTCGCTGTGCTGGGCACCGGCTTTTTGCTTTTGGTGTCATTGATTCTCAGCAGCGCGTTGGCCGCATTCGGAAAATGGTTCGGTGAACTGCTTCCGCTCCCGGAAGGCGTGCTGGAGCTCATGAACTTCGCCTTGTCATTCGTCATCATAACTGGCCTTTTCGCGTTGATCTTCAAAGTTCTTCCCGATGCAAAGGTGGCCTGGAGGGATGTCTGGGTGGGTGCGGGGCTTACCGCGGCGTTGTTTACCATCGGGAAATTCGCCCTGGGTCTCTATTTGGGAAAAAGCAACGTGGCCTCCGCATACGGTGCAGCAGGGTCCTTGGTGCTCGTGTTGCTGTGGGTCTACTATTCGGCGCAGATCCTCCTCTATGGTGCCGAGTTCACCCAGGTGTATGCGAACCGTGTTGGCGAACGGATTGTCCCGGCTCCCGACGCGCGAGTGATCGATCCTCACAAAGCGGATGACGACCGGTCTGACCAAAAATCTTCCCGCCCTCCAGGCCGTGCCGCCTAGCTGGTCCAAGAATGATCCATCCAGCAGGCATGACCACTCCGGACGCCTCTTCGTTCCTGGATGCCAAGTCTCCCTTGCTTCCACGTCTGCTGCAAGCGGCAAAAAACCGGATTTGGTATTGCCGCGAATTGCGCGTCTACCGGTACCCGCTCGACCACACGCCGCCGCTGCCGCTCCCCACCATCTTTCGACGGAACTGTCTCGACGATCTCAAACACTATGAACGCTCGTCAAAAGAACAACAGCCGCCCGACGCCTATCGGACGATGGCAGTAGAGCGAAGGGCACAAGGCTTTCATCTGTATACCTTCGTCGAAGGCGCCCGGCTCCTGCATTACGGCTGGCTGATCGAACGCCAAGCGCGAGGTGAAGACGGATGGGTAGACCAGGTCTACTTTCCTCCTCCGGACACCGCGGTCCTCTTTGATCACTTTACGCATCCTCTGGCGAGAGGCCGAGGACTGTACTTTCAAGCCATGTGCCGGCTTTTGCACGACGCATGGGAGGTCGCACACGCCCGCCAGGCCTATGTCACCGTCTTCGGCTCCAATGGCCCCTCGCGGCATGTGATCGAAAAAGTGGGATTCCAGCACGAAGGCAGCATGTTCAAGGAGCGACGGATGGTCTGGTCAAGACGCTATGCTGTCAGCGCAGGTGGCGCGTTCCGGACCGCATTGCTCTGAGAGGCTGCATTCCCCACCCACCTCATTGTACGTGCGTCGAGCGCGAGGCGCTGATCTTAACGACGCGTCCGCTCTCGAGATGGGCCACTAGAACCAGCCTCTGCGCTGTTCGGCAATCGCTTGACGGACAACAAGAGCTGTGCCCGCCGGATCGCATCCAGTAAGACTTGACGCTCTGCTTCAAGTCGCTTCAGCCTGGGCGAGTGGTTCACAAAACGCTCTGCCGCGTCCGTCACACGGTTGAGCACCTCCCACGAGTCTTCCGACGACCGTCGTTTCATCTTCGTTCCTCCTTCACCCAGCATAGGCGCTGCAGAGACGGGCTACGACCAAGGATATTCCATAGTTTCGTTCCAAGAAGCACAAAGCCGAAATTCGAGGGATATGCCTAGTGGTCTGTAAGGAGGCGGAGCACTAGTCTATGAAGACTGTGGAGTAGCGCCTGTCGGCAGGGATTGTAGGGGGCAGCCCGTCATGCCCGACGAAGGCAGAAGCAGCGATATCCATCTCTAAGGAGGTTTCCATGATACACGCGCACTGTATGAAGACCGTGATGGGCGGTCTCTCTCTTGTTCTTGTCTTGTCGGCCTGTTCTTCCGGATCCAAGTCGAAGACCACGAGCGCTCCTCCCTCGGGGGACATGTCGCGGTCGGACGACATGAGGCGGGGGGCCACACCTACTATTTCACCGCCCAGCGATCTGCCGCGAAGCGACGTCGTCAGCGATCGTGGCACCACCCCACGCAAAACGCATGATTCGACCAACCGAGCAGGGCTCTCGGATCGTTCGCCGGAAATCGCGGCAGCCTGCCCGTCGAAAGTCGACGCTGACGGTAAGGTCGTATTCGATGAGCCCACCTGTCCGGATCGCTATCGCCGCCAGGCGGGAACCACCGCAGCAGGCGGTGCTGCAGGACTGGCGGCAGCCTGTTCTTCCAAATCCGATGCCAATGGCAAGGTCATTTACGATGATCCGGCTTGTCCGGATCGCTATCGCAGCCAGGTGGGTACCACCTCGGAAAAAGAACGTGCGGGACTGGCGGCGGCCTGTTCTTCCAAATCCGATGCCAATGGCAAGGTCATTTACGATGATCCGGCTTGTCCGGATCGCTATCGCCAACAGAACGCCAGCATGAATGCCATCCGTGAGGCCCGTGTCCGACTCTCGCGGGCAGCCGGCATCAAGACGTGGGATTCCCAACCTGGCGATAAGCTGGCGAGGCCTGATCCTGTCGGCGTCGGGGGAGATTGTCCTTCGAAAGTCGATGCCAAAGGCAATGTGATCTATGCTGACTCAGGCTGCGCACACCGGTACTACTATCAGACAAAGGAAAACGCCTATTACGATCGCTATGCGGATAAAGCAGCTAAACACGCCCGGGCGGCAGAGATCGCTGCCATCCAGGGTAACGTGCCGGACATGATCCAAAACGCCGAACAGTCATTGGACCATGCGAAGGAGGCGCGGCGCTCCGGCAATAATCCTGATCTGGCTGCAGGCATCGCGGCCCTGAGGCAGTCGATCGCACTGGGACAGAGCTACGAAGTGACTCGTTCGACGTCATCCCCAACGAGTACTGCTACCGCCGCCGCGACGCCGCGCACCTTCAAGGGCGAGTTGTCCCAAAAGAAGGACGTGACGAGAGCCGATGGCGGCGAGTCCTACGTCATACGGGACCGAGAAAACCAGGAAATGCCCATTACGTTGTCCCCCGAAATGAGCCGTGAAGTACAGGTGGGAGATGTCGTGGAAGCGCAGGTCGATTCCAACGGGCAAGTGACATCAATCTCAAAAGCGCGTTAAGCTAGATCAACACGAGGTGGAACGTGGAAGCACAGTTCCACCTCGTTTCTCTCCCACCTATTTGTCAGCACCGATCGGCGGCAGATTGATGCCGAACCGCTCCAACCCCATGATCACCGTCAGCGCTGACGGTGAGTGTTGGACGATCTCTTTCTGCACTTCGATCCTGCGCAGATCCACAAACTCGGGAGCCGTGAGACCGAGCGATTCTCGATAGGCCCGGTCGGCAATGCCACGCTGCTTTTCGGCCTTTTCGCGGGCTTCCTCCGCCTTCTGAAACTCGACCATCGTGATTTTGCGCTGTTCCTGCACTATCGTTTGCGTGGTCTGCTCCACGACACCCTTGGGCGGCAAAATGCTGCCGACCACGACCCGGTTCAACCGAACCGGGATGCTCTGTTTTTCAATCAATTTGGTTTGCACTTCTCGTGCGATGGCTTCTTGCAATTTGGTTCGCGTGGTCGGATCGGTGGTCAATTGAAAGAGCGGATATTTCTGCACCTCTTCGCGCACGAATGTACGAAAAGCTTCCTTCACGTTATTGTGATACCAATTCGGGCCGTAGCGCGCGATTAATTCCGGCGAACGACCTTCCACAACATTGGCGATCATGAAGGCGTCAAAGGAGACCGGAGCATTCTCTGCCGAGATAATATCGAAATGTTCCGAGTATTGGACCGGCCGGACATCCACATCCACCACATGCGTCGTCGGCGCCAACCATACCCGCCCAGTCTTTGACGGAACCGGATCAACGCCGCCATGCCCGAAGAAGAACGGCTGTTCCACGAGGACGCCTTCGTGTCCTGCATCAATTGCCGCACAGCCTGACAGTCCGAGCAGAAAGCCACTAAGCACGAGTCCGAGAATGCCCCCGATTGGTTTCCTCATAAGCCCCCTCCTCTTCAGGTGTTTCAATCGATGATAGGACGGCGTCGTGAAATGGCTCTGGCCAAGTTCGGATCACTTCGAAGATTTACCTTACGAAGCGCTCAGGAACAAAGTCAAACCGAGGCGGGTTTGGAAGACGAGGAGAGACAAGGGTTGTAGAACGCTAGGAGATGCCGGCCTGCCGTTGAAGCCAGCGAATGTAGCGGGTGATCTGCTCGACGTCCGCAGAAGAGACCCCCTCGATCTTCGGCATGTTACCGAACTCCCAGTGATGGGCTTTGACGCCGAATTCGGCAGCGCGAAAAAAGGCGGCGTCGCCGTGATGATTCGGCTCATAGATCTTATGGACTAGAGGAGGGCCTTGCTGCGTGCCGGTGGCCTGCGGGCCGTGGCAGGCGGAGCAATGGGCGTTGAACTTCGCCTCGCCTACCTGTAATTCTGCCGGAGCGGTGCCTCCGCCGGCAGCGGGCTTCGGCTGAGAGGAGTCGCATGCGGCCATCGCATACAGGCCGAGCGTAAGCCCAAGGACGGACAGCGAGATGGAAAACGTCTCTCTCATCGAAACTGGGATCACCGCTGCTCTCCTTGCCGCCCAGCGTTTGTCTCGAACTGTGCGCGCAGCATTTTCTGCGTCCGCCGCAGCGTCATGCGGCGATAGACACGCGCGGCGATCGGCGCGATGACGATCAGTCCGATCGTCAAGTACATGAAAAACTCTTCCGGTGAGACACTCATCTTCCCAACCGCTCCATCCTGATGAGTCAGGCCAATGGTGCACGCCCGACGAATACACTCCGCTCAGGGTACTGCATACCTGGTGGGATCCTCAACCCCGGCCTTCGCAAATCCTTCTCGTCGGATGACACAACTATCACACCGTCCGCATGCGAGGTCGCCGACCGGATCGTAGCAGCTATGGGTGAGATGCAACGGGGCTTCGAGCCTGACGCCGGTTCGAATGATGTCGGCCTTCGTCATGTCGAGCAAGGGGGTACAGACGCGCAGCGCGGCTCCTTCCACACCAGCCCTCGTTCCTGCAGCGACGGCCGCTTCGAATGCACGGATGAATTCCGGGCGGCAATCCGGATAGCCGGAATAATCCAGCACATTGGCCCCGAAATAAATCAACGTCGCGCCTTCGGCTTCAGCGTGGGCCGCCGCGAGCGAGAGAAAAATCAGGTTCCGGCCGGGCACATACGTGATCGGAATCCCGCGACTCCGTTCCTCGCTGTGACGATCTTTCGGAACCGGAAACTCAGCCGTCAATGCGGAGCCGCCCACTGCCCGCAGATTCACGGAAAGCACGGTGTGCTTGGCCGGGTGCATGGCAGCGGCCACCTGACACGCCCGTGCCACCTCGACCGCATGACGCTGGCCGTAATCGACAGTCAACCATAAGAGCTCATGCCCGGCCTCCCGGGCCAGGGCGGCGGTCACCGTCGAATCAAGTCCCCCGCTCGCAAGGACGACAGCGCGATTGGAGGTTCCGAGAGGGGCCATGGACGTGAGCCTCGTGGCGACCGTGTCAACAGGAAGAGGTGGGCGTCATCGAGTTGACCGACAGTAGAGGCGTCAGGTGGGAGGGGCAGGGAGGACCTTAGTCGCGCTCTTCTTCTTTTTCGATTTTTTCCAGCAGTTCCTCTCTGGCCTGACACTCGACGCAGAGTTTTGCAAAGGGCACCGCTTCCAAACGCCGCTCGCTGATTTCGACGCCGCACTCCGCACAGATCCCGTATGTCCCTTCGTTGAGCCGGGTGAGAGCTTCATCGATAGCCTGCCGCCGTCGATTGCGCATTTCCATGAGCGATATGCCCAGTTCACGGTCCAGATCCATGAGCGCCTGATCGCCGACATCGCGGGCCGATTCGAGGCGGCGCTGCTGATCTTCCGTCAAGGACTGTCCTAGACTGCCTTCGATTTCCTTGAGGATCTCATGGCGTTTGTGCAGCAGCATCCGCTGCAGCGCTTCGCGGCGTCGCTCCCGCGCTTCACGCTCCTTTGCGGATTCCTTCGGCTTTGCGGCCAGCGGTGACACGGCCATACTCACGGGCTTCTCAATGACGGCAGCAGCCGCCTCCGGTCTGGCTTTTGACACAGGCTTGGTTGTGGGTTTCGTCTTATTCATGAGTTTCTTCTTCGGATTCGGAGGTGTTCTCGTCGCCATCGCGTTGTCCTCTCCCTGGGTAAACGCCGGACGGCAAAAAAAGTTCGGCATCTATAACACGGCTGCTCCGAGTTTGACAAGGGGTTGTAGGAGGACTACCGGCGCCCCCTAGGGATAGAGGATCGTGGAGTGCACGGGATAACCGATAAGCTTTTGCCGGCCGTGCAGGCTTTTCAGCTCGACCAGAAAATCGAGGCCGACAATCTCGCCGCCCAACTGCCTGACGAGCGAAACGGTGGCGGCAGCGGTGCCTCCCGTAGCAAGCAGGTCGTCGACGATCAGCACGCGTTCGCCCATCCCAATCGCGTCGCGATGGATGGCGAGCGAGTTCGAGCCGTATTCGAGGCTATACTTGACTTCGAAGCTGTCGGCAGGGAGTTTCCCCGGCTTTCGAACCGGGACGAAGCCCGCGTTGAGCCGTTGCGCCAAGACCCCTCCATAGATGAAGCCGCGAGATTCGATGCCTACCACCTTGGCGACCCGCTGCTCTCCATAATATGCGACCAACCCGTCGGCGATCGCCGAGAAGGCCTTGCTATCTTTGAGCAGCGTGGTGATGTCGTAGAAAAGAATGCCGGGTTTAGGGAAGTCGGGAACTTCGCGGATGAGCGATCGATACTCAGCAGCGGTCATTTGTCTCAGAGCAAGTCCGATTGTGTCAGCGTTTTGCGCTCGATGGTATGGCGCAGACGACTCAAGGCGGCCATTTCGATTTGCCGGACGCGTTCGCGGGTCAAGCCCATGTCACGTCCAATCTCCTCAAGCGTCCGCGCCTCGCTTCCGTCGAGGCCAAACCGCGACACAATAACAGTTTGCTCTTTCTCAGGCAACTCCTTCACCCAGGTCATCATTTCGGCCCGTCGCATCACCCCTTCCGCGGTATCCGCGGGCGAGACGCTCATCGGATCTTCGATCACGTCTCGGAGGAAGGTGTCGGCCCGATCGTTAATCGGACTGTCGAGCGAACAGGTGGTGCGGACGACCTGCTTCAGATCGAGCACTTCTTCTTCGGTGGTTTTCATTTTGCTCGCCACCTCTTCGGCGGACGGCTCCCTCCCCAGTTCCTGCACGAGCGCTTCGACCTTGTTCAGATAGCGGTTCAAACGCTCGACGACGTGAACCGGCAGACGCACGAGCTTGCCCTGATTAATGATCGCCCGCTCAATGTACTGCCGGATCCACCAGGAGGCATAGGTGCTGAAACGAAATCCCCGTTTGTAGTTGAACTTCTCGACCGCCTTGATCAGCCCAAGATTGCCCTCTTCGACGATATCCGAGAACGGAAACCCGCGATGAATGTAGCGCTTGCCGATGCTGATGACGAGACGCAAATTGGACTCGATCATCTGCTGGCGAGCCTGCTCGTCTCCGGCCATGACTCGTTTGCCCAGCTGTTGTTCTTGCTTGAAGGTCAGGAGAGTCGAGCGGCGGATCTCGCGGAGATAGCTCTTGAGGGTATCCAGTCC
>JAICVE010000182.1 GCA_025935475.1 Nitrospira sp.
CGCGTCGGTCTGTTCCTCGAACAGCCGCGCTCCTGTCTTGACGTCCCACAGTGTCGCTTTCAACAGACAGAGCGCATCGCTCTGCGTGCCGTCGGCCACGTAGGCGCCCAGGATGGTCCAATACCACAAGGCGGCCTTGTAATTATTGTAGCGATCGACGGCAGCAGCCCCGTCAAAGATCAACAGCCAGTCGACGCCATAGCGCGTCGCAGCCGCTCTGAGTTCCGTCAAAGTGTGACCCTTCAATGACGACAGCGTCAGGAATCCGGCGCTCTTTCCTCCTGTGTCGATTGGAACCCGTTTGGACCAGGCCAGCACAATATCCCGATCGCGGCTTGTCCATTCGAACTCGCGGTGAAGGAAGCCCGTGGGTTTCAAGTAGAGACCAAGCTGCGGCACGGGTGGACGCACCGGAGCGGCGGCGGCTGTTGGCGTGTCGATAAAACGGGATTCTTCCTGCCGGATCTCAGCTTGAAGCGCCTCACGGGAAAGGCCTTGGCTGGCCGCGCAGCCGCTGAGTCCCAAAAGGGCGGCCAACAGGGTCAGTGCGCAGCGGATCACGTGAGCCCGTTTCACCTTTGTCGGCATGATGAATGTTCGGCGTGGAAGATCGTCTATTCCGTAAGCGGGGTGATGCGATCGGCCACGGCCTGAAGAATGCCTTCGCGTTCGCCGGCGACTTTCAGACCCTGGAAGCTCAGATAATAACCGCCATGGCTCGGTGCCTGGATGGTCGCAAGGAGCTCGACCCTCGCACCGTCTTCGACGTCGGGATCCTTCACCGTCGGAAAGCCGCAGATGCCGAATACGGCCACGTTGATCGAGGCCGTCTCGTCTTCGAGAGAGAACAGATAGGCGCCATAGCAGGTTGTGCCGGCCGGCAATCTATATGGATCCAGCGGCTGGACGTTCCTCACGGTTCCGGACAGCAGGACTTGTTTCAGATGGTAGCTGGCCGGTTCATCGAGGATCTCGCGAATCGTAAGGGAATCGGCTGCCGAGGCGCTCGAGAATAGGACGAACCCACAACTCATCACACAGGCGGACCACGAGAGAAGGCAGATGACTCTTCGGCACATCGGGAAGGATTCTAGCATTTCTCTATTGCCTCAGACGATCCATCGGCGATCTTTCGCCGCACGAGATCTCTCGCTATAATCCGCCAGCCCAAGTCAGGAGGAGGTTCATGGCCATACAACACCGACTGGAGACCTACGTCGTCGAACGGCGCCCACACTTCGAAGACTTGTTGGGCCAAATGGTCGAGGTTCCCTCGATTAGCATGGATCCCTCGAAGGCGAACGACATGCGGCGCATGGCCGACATGGCGGCGCAGGTGTTGGCCAACATGGGCGCCGAATCCCGGATCGTCGAGACCGGCGGCTATCCAATCGTGTCTGGTGGCTGGACGGCCGGCGCCCAATACCCCACGGTGACCATTTACAACCATCTTGATGTTCAGCCTGCCCAGGAGCCCGAATGGCAGCGGGAGCCATTTGCGTTCAAATGCGAAGATGGCATCTATCACGGCCGAGGCGCCACCGATGACAAGGGCCCGGCCCTTTCAGCTCTTTTTGGAGCTCGCTTTGCGATCGACCAGGGCTTGCCGATCAACATCCGATTCCTCTGGGAGCTCGAAGAAGAAATCGGGAGCCCGCATTTTGCCGTGGGCCTCAAGAAGCCAGCCGAAGTGCCCTGTCCCGATTCGGTCGTCGTCTCGGATACCATCTGGATCGCCAAAGGACAGCCGGCGATGCCTTATGGATTGCGAGGGTTGATCGGCGCCAGGCTCAGCTTGCGGACAGGCAGCAAAGACGCCCATTCAGGCGTAACGGGAGGTGCGGCGAGAAATCCTCTCGCTGAACTGATGGAAGTCGCACAAGCCTGCGTCGATGCCAAAACCGGCGAGGTGAAGATACCGGGCTTCTACAAGGATGTCGTGAAGCCGACAAAGGAAGAGATCAAGAGCTTTCTCAAGTCCGGGTTTCACGTCAAGCGCTTCAAGGAGGCCTACGGGCTTCAGTCATTGCGGACCAATGATCCGGCCGAAGTCATGCGGCGCATTTGGGCGGCTCCGACGTTTGAGATACATGGCTTGAGCGGCGGCTATCACGGACCAGGAATTAAAACAGTGGTGCCGAGCCACGGCGAGTTGAAAATCACCATGCGGCTCGTCCCTGATCAAACGCCGGCAAAGATATTCGCGCTGTTCAAGAAATACGTCTCAAAGTTGAATCCCAGTGTCAAAGTGGACCCCGAAAACATGCTTCATCCGTTCAAAGGCAGTTTCGAAGGTCCCTATGTCGAATGCGTGAAGCGGGCGGCGAAGGCAGCGTTCGGCAAAGAGCCGGCATTTATTCGCGAGGGAGGATCGATTGGGGCCATGGTGACAATGCAAAAGGCCTGGAAGGTGCCGATTCTGTTTCTCGGCCTCAGTCTGCCGGAGCACGGCTATCACGCACCGAACGAGTATTTCGATTGGGGGCAGGCCTCGGGCGGCATGAAGGCCTTTGCGCATTATTTTTCAGAGCTTGCCAAGATGGGAAAACGGTAAAAGTCAGTCGGTTTCAGCATCAAATTTCCATCGTCCCAGCCGGGCGGGGAAGGCGACCGCGGCTGCGACGTGCTCGATATAGACGTGGCGTGGGATCTCTTCGGCGCCCAAGCGCAGCACGTGAGGCGAGGATTGCTGGCAGTCGATGATGCGGAAGTTCCACGTCCGCAGCTGGCTCACGAGGGACACCAGGGCGACTTTCGATGCGTCATCCACTGTTGTGAACATCGATTCCGCGAAGAAGGCGCTGCCAATCGCCACGCCGTACAGACCGCCAACTAACTGCTCGTTCTGCCACGTTTCGACCGAATGGGCATAGCCTGTCTCGTGGAGCGCGGTATAGGCCTCCATCATGGCCGGAGTGATCCAGGTTCCCCCTTCCGGATACTGAGGCCGCGGCCCGGCGCAATGCCGCACGATCGTCTCAAAACATCTGTCGAGCGTCACGGACAGATGGCCCGGCCGAAGGCTGCGCCTCAGGCTGCGCGAGATATGAAGATGTTCTGGGAAGAGGACGGTGCGGGGATCGGGAGACCACCAGAGGATCGGCTGACCTTCGTTGTACCAGGGAAAGATGCCATGCCGGTACGCTTCCAGCAGCCGTTCAGGCTGAAGATCGCCGCCGATGGCAAGCAGCCCGTCTGGCGTCGCATGCTCGACGGCGGGAAAGCTGAGATCGCGCGGATTTCGGCTCAACCGGACCATGGCTGAGCGATGCTCGTCATCCCTTGTTCGGTGCTCCGGAGGCCAACAGGGGCTGGAAGATCGGATCGGCGTCAAGGACGGATTTCAACGAGTCTGCTCCGATGAAGAAGTCCCAAATCTGCTGGTTGTTCCCCGGCACCTCACCGAACCATCGTTTGGCTTCCGTGAGGCGTTGGAGAATGGCGCCATTATCCCGGTTCGGAGTGAACAGCAGACTATAGGCCTTCGTATACTCGGCGATGAACTTGTCGAGAGGAATTTCGGCAAAGGTGCCGGCTTGGTCGGCGTCTTGATAGGCCGCACGGACGTCCTTGTCGTCAAGGTTGCGGTTCCAGGCGACCTTGTTGATTCGCGACCAGGCCAACTGTAAGAGGGCCTCGGCTTTGGCGGTTTTGCGCTCGGACGGCACGTCTTTGACCAATTGCTCGTGTACTTCAATGGAAAGATCCTGATCGAGATTCCACCGGAGCGCGACTCCCCATCGGAAGCGATTGTCGAGCTGCTCGGGCCGGACCTGCGCCAGCGTGCGCAATGCGGGAAGCAGGCGATACAGGTAATCGGCCGTCGTCGGCTGTTCCAGCCCTCCCATCTCCATATCCAGCGAAAGATCCAGCCGTTCCCCCTGCGCGTACACATTCCAATACTGCTCGTTGACCGCCATCGACAACGCCGGATCCTTCACGCTCAGCTTGTGTGCCTGTACCGCCTCGCGCAGAATCGCCGCATAGAGATCCTTCGTCAGGACCGTCAAGGCTTCCGCTTGGTTTGGATCGATGATCAACACGCGATTCAGCATGGCGACTCGATCACGCAAACTCGGAAATCCGGCGGCGCGGGCGGCGGAGGCGACCAGCAATCCGGGCGCGTCTTCGGGTCCCCACCACACGACGGAGCCAGCGATCGCCTTACTGGACTCGGTCACAAAGGGGATGATTTCCTGAGGGATGCCGTCGACTGAAGTCCCGTCGTTCACCAAGAGATTGACCACCGCCGAATCGCTCGGAAATCCATGTTTCTTAAGGCCGGACAGCACGACCCACTGCGTGTTGAGGCTTTTCACAGCCCGTCGTGCCGGCTTCACCGTGTTGGTCCATTTATAGCTGCCAGGCGCTTTCGTGATGGGCGCGGTCAGCGGATCCTGGTAGGCGACGTTGAGGATGACCAGCGTCGCCGGCACTGAGACCAGCGGCGCCTGCGGGCGTAGGCGGAAGGAGGCATTCGGCAAGGGCGTCGTCGAGACCGCGCTCAAGTGAAGGCCGCTGCCAGGAGGCGACAAGCCGATCGCATCCATCACAAAGGCAGATGCCGCATAGTGGTCGAGATCATCGCGGAAAAAAGGTAAAGCGCCGTTGGAGGGCCAGAGGATGTCCATCCCACTGTCCACTCGAGCCAGGGCCGGTTCATGAGCCGCTTTGAGTCGTTTCCCACACGGATCAGGGGAGGCATCCGGCGGTGCAGGAGAGGCCGCATGTGGCTCTTTCGCGACCAAGAGTCGGTACTGGCACGCGAAGTCGAGATTGACGGTCTTGAGGGGGTCGCCCTTTGAAACTGCTTCAGCGTACTGCAAGGCCACGGATGCGGCCGGGGACAGGCCTTTGGACTTTTTCTTCGCCGCCGCCGCATCGACAGGCGTACTCCCGAACAGGAGACATGCAGCGACAAGCACTGTGAGCACCGAACCGGATCGTGTAGGACCATTGAGCCAGATCATCACCACATTCACTCCTTGAATCGACAAAAGAGATAAAGATGGGTACTGTACCACGCGGATTTTCCGGTGCGAAAGGGGCGCCGGGTGACCGGTCGCTCACGGCTGCGGGGGCGGCGGCGTGGTGGAACGGGTAAATTTGATTAGGGAGCGGATATAGGCCAAAACAGCGATCTGGTCCTCGGGGGGCAGCCGGTCTTCCCACCCCGCCATCGCGGTGCGAGGCCGTCCCTTCGCGATAATCTTGAGCAGTTCCTGATCAGACTTGGCTGAGGTCTGGGCAGAAATCAGATTGCCTGGCCGCGGCGACAACGACGTGGCCTGTTGGCCGTCGCCCTTCCCCTCCGTGCCATGGCAGTCGGCGCAATGTCGTTGATAGATCGCCCGTCCTTTCTCAAGGTCCATTGGAGCCACGGGTGTTGCCGGCGCATAACCGAATACAGGCGAGCAGCAATCCCAGGACGCCGAGCCCCGCTGCGATCATCATCTGTTGCCTCATGCGCGCGCCTCCGGCTTCCAGGCTCGGAGAATCTCCTGCCGCAGCCGCGCACGGTCATGCGCCGACAGCGGCGGCGGCTCATGCTGCCGGCACAACTTCACCGTATCTCGCAGCGAGGCGATGAACACTTCGCAGTTCGGACAGGCGCCAAGATGCCGGCGAAGCTCGGCGCAGATATCTTCGGGCAGCTCGTCATCGATGTAGGCGGACAATTGTCGAAGGATGTTCAGGCACCGCTGTTCACCGTGCTCGTGGGCTTTTTTTCTGGTCATGAACCGGTCTCCTTGGGGCGCCACCCCTCGTGCACGTGACGATCAGTGCGGGCCATCCCGCGTGCGCTCAACTCCCGCCTGACGACCAGCCTCGAGCAACTGACAGAGCTGGCGCGCACCTCGAAGATCATCTCGATCAATCTCGCGCTCCTCACCGAACAGATCCAAGCCGGCCGCGCAGGCAGCCTCGCCGCCATGAAGGTTGTCGCGTTCGAAGTCCAGCGCCTCAGCGACCAATCCCATGAAGGGTTGCAGAACCTTCATCTCATCCTGGATGACCTCCGGCTCCTCACCCAGACGATCAAC
>JAICVE010000094.1 GCA_025935475.1 Nitrospira sp.
ACGAGTCAGTTCGATGTCTTGGTCCGCGGCTTTCCCTGACCTCTCCCGAATGCGATCCACCATGTGCTCTTTCACGAAAATGCGGATTTGTTTGGCGAGATCCGTGCGGGCCGACAGTTCGGACACACGTTGGCAGACGATTGAGCCCTTCGTCAGATCGCCTTGACCGATGCCGATCACATACTGATCTGGAGAATAACCCTGGCCGTCGCGGGGAGAGCCGTCGCTTGGCGTCGTCAGTCCGCTACGATCATTCCGTTGTGTCAATTGTTCAAACGACTGCTCTGCATGGTTTCGAACGGCGTCCGGATCGGAGGCCAGGGTTGCGCCGACACCCCATGCCGGAGCGATGCCGACCGTCAGAACCACGAGTATCCGCTGCAAGCGGCTCACCACCACTTATCGTCCTCTCCCGCCCCCGTGACCGCCGCCTCGCCCACGTCCACCATAGCCGCCACGTCCGGCGCCGGACTGTCCTCCAGAGAAGCCGCGAGGCGCCAGATGATGCGACCCACGCGGGAGGAACGATGGAAGATGCTGATGCATGGTCGGCGGAAGGCGGCCTGTGGCGGGCGACTGACCTCGTGGCGCGGTGTTGGCGGGCGGTTGCAAAAATTGCTGCAGTGACCGGACGGAGCGCGAGCCGGGAGATGTCGATTGCGGTCCTGCGGAGGGAGCACTGGCAACTGGCGGCTGAAGAAACTGCTGGAGTGACCGGACTGAACGAGCACCGGAGGTCGGGACGGTGGTACGCGCGTCCATAGGCTGATTGCCAAGGTGTACCGGCATGGTCGAGGTCGTGTGCGAGATTTCGTTGAGTGTTAACGGCACCGGCCGCATGCCGGGCTGTCGGAGTGCCGAGTGTGTCACCGGCGGTGAAACCTGCGGTTGAGCAGGCGGCCGCATGACGATAACTTGTTGTGCGACGTCCACATGAGGATTTGCGGGATACAGGCCTCGAGCGGCATTGAGCAGTCCATAAGAAGGTGGCAAGCCACCCCATGAAGCCGGATAGCCGTATGGCCCGACTATGACCCAATCGGTCCACGCTTGCGAGACCATGGCATTTGATTGAACGTGATTGAGGAGTTCCTGGCGCTGGAGGCTGGCCTGTTGCGCCTCCTCGGCCGTCGCAGCCGTCGTCAGGAATTGATTCGCTGCTTCGAGTTGTTTCTGGAGATCATCAATTTCGTTTTTGAGCGTGGCAAGTTGAGACCGGGCGCTCTCATTCTCACGAAAGGCCAAAATCGCCTGAGCGACCTCATCGGTGTCGATTTGCGACATGAGATCGACGGTGACAACCACGCGGTCTCCGTCCAGCCAGAGGTTGGCTTGTTGATCAAGCACAAGAATCAAGCCGGCGGTGTAGGTTCTGATTTCATCTTTTGTGATGTCCGTGCCTTCTACGACGGTGACGCTTTCCAGATACATCGCCACCTGTTCCAGCGCATTGCGTTTCGCGGCCTCTGTTGCCAGGCGCATGGCGTCCTCCCGCGTGTCGCGGTCACCCATACGAAATTCGCCCTGGGACAACACGACGCGCACCTCCGCTGAAACGGGAGAGACTGGACACCACAAGAGAGAGAAGAACAGGCAGATTGGGAGCGAGGGCAGAACACGAGCAGGGTTCGGCGGCCCCAATACGGCAGTTGAACTGCACGGCCGGTCGGGCATGATCGTCACCCTCAAGGAAGACTCAGCCGCTCACATGCCGACGCTCAGCATAACACCCGCAGCGCCGTTTCGCTAGCAGCCTGAGGAGCGGTCTGAGCGGCTTGCCTTAAAGAAAATTCGCATGCTAAGGTACTCATTCCCTTTTCAGCTCCACGTGTGGAGAGGCAAGACATGACGGCATCATCTCAACGTGTGTCTGCGATCACGATCGGCCTGTTTTTGGCGCTTGCTATCGGATCTTTCGCGGCCACCATCCGCCCGTCAACCCCGGCAGTGGACAACGGAACTCCAGCCAGTCCGCCGACCGAGCACGTGATCCTTTTCGTGTTGGAGGGATTCAGTCAAGAATCCCTCAAGGGTGCCACCATGCCGACCATGAGCAAGCTGATTAAGGACGGTTCCGTCACTTGGTCGGCCACCGGGGTCAAGCCGCCGCTTCGATTGCCGACGATGGCCTCCATCATTACCGGCGTGCCTGTCGAAAAACATGGGATTGATTGGAACAGTTTTGAATTCAGCCGCGGGTACCCCCGATCGCCCAGCGTGTTCGATTATCTGGATCTGAGCGGAGGACGGGACAGCGCGATTTTTTTCATGGACGAGTCCCTCTATCAGCTCGCCAGACCCGAGCCATACACGGATTATCAGATGTGCGGGCCGTTGAAGCCGGAATGCAGTTCCGACCGGGTTGTCTCCTACATTCAACAATATTTCAAGAAGGCAACGAGCGGGCATGGGTATGGTCATGCCATTCTCTCACTGCCGCATTTCCTGGTCGTGCACCTTCCAGAAGCCGGCCGAATGGGTGTATCCCGTGGGTGGGGTTCCAAGGAGTATCGAGAGGCGTTGCGGACGGTCGACAGAGCGATAAATTCCGTGTTGGACATCTATAAAACCCAAGACCTCATGAAACGGACCACGGTGTTTGTGACGTCGCTAAGCGCGGAAGGAGTCGATGCCGGTCAGCAGCAGGCGGCGAATGGTACGCCGGTTGTACCCTGGATTGCGTCGGGCGTCGGCATCAAGCATGGGCACGCGATTCACCAGCCAGTTTCAATCATTGATACGGGCGCGACGGTGATGCGCACATTAGGCTTGCAGACGCACACGGAATGGGAGAGCCGCCCGGTTGAGGAAATTTTCCAGTACGCCTTTGTGGCGGCCGCCCCCAACTCGAACGTCCCGTAAGACAGGCGATGAATCACGTCAACCAACTCGAGGTATGGCGCTGGGCAATGGCCGTCCTGTTCGCCGGAGTCGTCGGGCTTGAGTTGGTGGACGCCGCACCTCCTCCCAGCTATACAAAAGAGCATGCCATCATGATTGATCCGACCGTGCTGGATCCTCCGTCATGGTGGTACGTTCCCGGGGTGACGCCTTCCATCTACAACTCGGATCCGGACTCGTTGGATGCATACAAGACGACTGACAAACGAACGCTCGCCCTAAAGCCGGGAAAGTATAAATTCATCAGTTTTACCTTTGATTTTCCTTTCTCGGTGAATCTTGACGGCAAATTGGAGTTTGCCTCTTCGCTTGACCAATGTGTAGAAGGGCGCGGGACGCAGACGCTCATCGTACGGTGTAAGCGGACGTATCCTTATGGCGGACAGCCGGACTACACGTATCAATAATGAGGACAGTATTATGACGCAGGCCTTAGAGGATCTGTTGGAAGCGCTCGAGGACATTGACGATGCCACGCGCGAAGACGCGGCAAAGGCGCTCGCCGCCATCGCGGATCCCCGGAGTCTCGACGCCTTGATCAGCGCCTGCGCAGACGAATACTGGTCCGTCCGCGCGCATGCAGGATCTGCGCTTGCCAAGCTCGGCGGCCCACAGGTCGTCGAAGCCCTGATCGGATTGTTCAACGACCCCATCATGGAGGTGCGTAATCAGGCGGTCGAGGCTGCCGCGAGTCTGGGGACCGCCGCGCTGGACCGCATGATTACGGCGTTGAAGGATGAGCGGTGGCGGGTGCGGGAACACGCCGCCAAGACCTGCGGCGAAATCCGGGACCGCAAGGCCGTGGAGGCCTTGCTTGTGGCCTGCCGCGACCGGGACGGCGCGGTCAAAAGCGCCGCGGCTGAAGCGCTCGGCAAAATCGGTGATGCCAAGGCCGTGCCGGTCATGATCAAACTGTTCCGCGACACCTCCAAAATCGTCCGCGAAACGGCCGGCACGGCGCTCGTATACATCGGTGAGCCGTCGGTCGATCCCTTGATCGAATGCTTCAAGGATAAGGATTTTGTCGTACGCTGCCACGCTGCGCGGGCACTCGGCGGTATGACAACTGACTACCAGATCGGCAAAACCTGGGTGCGTGACGCCAAGGTCGTCGACGCGCTGATTGCTGCCCTCAAAGATCCGGATCGTGCGGTTCGGGAAGATGCGACAATCGCCCTCGGCATGATCGGCGACCCGCGGGCCATCGACGCGTTGATCGAGGCCATGAAGGACGGGGCGGTGAAACGCCATGCCATCGCATCGCTCGGCATGATCGGAGACCCCAGGGCCTTAGGACCCGTCTTGAACGCGCTCAAGGGCAAGGGCATTAAGCAGGAAGGCACTCCGACGCCCGGCTGCATTGTGAGCGAAGATGCATTCATCAAGGAAGCCGCCGCTACCGCCCTTGGTCAGTTCCGCGATCCGCGGGTAATCCCCGATCTGATCATGTTGCTGAAAGACGGCGTGCTGCGGGAGAAAGCGAGCGCGGCGCTGGCGGCGATCGGCGATACCGCGATCGAGCCGCTCATCGCATTTCTGTACGATCCGAAGGCTTCGGAGGTGTCTGCTGAAGGGGAGCGGGTGCTGTCCTACGCGTCGGTTCGTCTCAGCGCAAAGGACGCGCTGCGGCAACTCGTGCTGGAGACGCTCGAAAAGTTAGGCTGGACGTTGCCGCAGGAGGATCTTGCGGTGAATTCAAGCTCGGTGGATAATGCGCGCGTCGACAAGCCCTTGGGCGAAGCCGGACGTTTTGGCCCCTCAGGCGATCTCGCGAAATAGTCACTTCCGTACGGCGATTCCGTGCGTGTCCGCGGTCTCTTTCCCATCCTTCATATTGGTGATCGGGGCCTGGCCCTTGTAATGTCCGACCTTGCCTCCTGCATCCACGTGGATAACACCGATACCAGGGACGGTTCCTTTGGCGTTGTTGACGCCTTTGTCATTGCCGGTTAAGGGCGTCGGCCCGCGCAGCCCCACGAAGACATACTGACCGTCCGGTGCGACGTCCATCAGGTCGGGCGCCGGATCAGTATTTTTGTCGGTGACCAGATCGACGGAGCTGACGCTGAGATTGCTCAACGTGTCGATGATTTCAATGTTGTTTCCGGCGCGATCAACGCTCCAGAGGTACCGTCCGACGACCCCCATGCCGTGTGAATCGGCAAATTGGTTGTCCCGTTGGGACAGCAGCTTTGCCGAGATGGACTTCGGTAGGCTGCTCAGGTCCATCGCATAGACGTCGTACGACAACGGCGCAATCGGCCAGCCACCTCCCGAATTGATGTACATGGTGCCGCCCGCCTCGATGCCGCCGCATCCCGCCGGATGGACCTGATTGTTGTCGAGTGTGGCGACCACCTTCATTGGCGAACTGGTCGCATCGGCGACAATGAGTCCCCCTCCCCGAACCGTGATCAGCGCATAGGTACTGGTTGATTCCGTAATCGGACAGATGGGAGCGTTATCCGGACGTTCGCCACTTTCCATGGCTCCCAGGTTTAGCACATCTTTTTCAGCGTCAAAGCTGAACTTATGTGCTCCGTAATCCGTCCAGATGCGGATGAGTTTTTTTTCTGCCGTGTTGGCCGCCAGCGCCATTTTCTCGTTCGGCGTCGGCCACGCGGCGTGAACGTTCTTTCCCATCAACAGGCAGGCGTCAGGTTTCTTGGTCGCGGCGTCGAGGAAGAGCACATGACCACTGAGGAATGAGACAAGCGCATGATCCTGCTTGGCATTGAAAAACAGCATGTGAGGCCGACGAACGGGTTTCTTCGTGGCTTCCTCGCAGAATTTGCCGAGGTCCCCTGAGAAGTCGATGGTCTGAGCCGGCTTTGCGGATGCGGCATTGGCCGCGAGTTGCGCGCCGTCATAGATGTACAAGTAGCCGCCGCTCTCTTTTCCGGTGTCGGATTGGTCCGTCAGCCAAACTTCATAGGCGTCGCTACGCTGGATGTTTGCTGCCAGCAAAATGACGAACAGGACGAGAGCCTTCAGATACCACTGCGCTGTCAAGTGTGAGCATGTCATCGGGGTCTCCTCTCGACGGGCCCAGTCAAAGGTAGCGAGCCGGGGGAACGCATCGTAGCGACCGGTCTAGGAGGAGTCAATCATGGAGGACGCCTGGCGTCTCGCGTCGGCAACCCGTGTTTGGCGCCCGTTCCGTTGACCCTGTGAAAATGGCTGTGATACGCTCACCAATTCCGAGGAAGACTCCCCGATGGCCGATTCGGTAACCGAGCAGATTGCGGCCTTGAATGACGAGGATTGGGCCATTCGCGAGGAGGCTGCGACGGCCTTGGGCGGCTTCCGCGACCCACGAGCAGTAGGGCCCTTGGTCTGCCTGTTGCGCGATGCTGATCGCGCGGTGCGGCAAGCGGCCATTGGCGCGTTAACGGCGATCGGCGAGCCGTCGGTGCCCGTCCTGGGCCTGTGTCTCTCGGATCCGCAGCCGGAGGTGCAAGAGGCGGCTTCGTCCGTGCTGGCCTTGATCGCCGATGAGCGGGTGCTCATCCCGTTGATCGACGTGCTCGGGAATCAGGATTGGATCGTCCGTATGCACGCGGCCAAAGCCTTGGGGCGACTCAAAGACGCACGCGCGATCGAACCGTTGATTCCTTTGCTTCAAGACAAGGTGAAGGCGGTACGGGAAGAAGCCACGATCGCCTTGGCAGAGATCGGAGACGCCGCGTTGCCCTCGCTGCTCGAGGCGTTGAAGCATCCTGAATGGTTAGTGCGGTTACATGCGGTGGAGGCGCTTGGGAAGAGCAAATCGGCCGATGCGGTTGAACCGCTCTTGTGGATGCTGTTCAACGATCCCGATCAAGCTATTCGGGAAGACGTCATTCGCGCGCTCGGTCAACTCGGCGACGGCCGGGCATTGGAATTTCTTGTGGCAGTCATGAAAGAACCTGGCCTTCGGCCGCTCGCCGTTGATGCAATGGGCAAGATCGGTGATCGTCGTGCGGTGCAGGTGCTGGTCTCGGTGCTTGAAGGCGGGGATCGGCCGGTGGCTTCACGCACAGTTGCTGGATGCGGCGACAGCTGGAGCGAAGAAATGGAAACACAAGGCGCTGCAGTGCGGGCACTGGGAAGCCTCGGCGACGAGTCCGCGATTCCCGTCCTGCTGAAGGCGCTGGAGCAGACCGTGACGCGGGCTGATGCCGCAGCGGCGTTGACGAGATTCGGCTCCAAGGTCATCGCCCCGCTATTGACCATCATGACCCAAACATCGGATGAAAATTTGCGGTTCCATGTGAAGGACGCGCTGGCGAAAGTCGGTTGGCGGGCGGGACGAATCTAGTCGGCTGGGCGGACACAGATGTCGAAGGAAAGCATCGAAACGCTCGTCGCGGAACTGGTCCACGAAGAGGACTGGCGCCGTATGCGGGCGACGGCTGCCTGTTTGGCCGGTGGCCCAAGGGCGGTTCAGGCGTTGGTCGAAGTCCTGCGTTCAGGGACGCCGGAGCTGAAACGAGAAGCCGCAGCGATGTTAGCCCGTATCAAAGATCCTCAGGCAGGAGTTGCATTGGTCGGATTGCTGGAAGATGAAGAGGAAGCCGTCCGGAAGGCCGGCGCCACTGCCCTCGAGCAGATGGCCGGCGTGCTCGATGCTGAAACGGCGTCGGCGTTGGTCGCCTTGATGCCGAGAGCACGAGAAGCGGACAGCCGCCAGTTGGTGACGCATCTCATCGGCGCGGTTCCCACGGCGGTCGCTCCCCTCTGCCAGATGATGAGACATACGGATCCGGATGCTCAAGTGGCCGCCGCAACGATGCTCGATCACTTGCTGGATCCGCGGTCGGTCGATGCTTTTATCGATGCGATGGGGCAACCAGCGGTTCGCGACATTGCTGTGGGAACCCTGAAAAAGCTGGGAGCAATACGCGAGCGCATCGACGACTCGTTCAACGCCTTGCGTGATGTGGAAGGGGCGAGCGAGCGGGAAGAGGCCCGCATGTCCACCGTCATCAATCTCTTCGGCATCGGGCGCCCAAGCGTTGAGATTCTGATTGAATACCTGGAAGACGACGATTGGCTCGTCCGAGAGGCGGCGGCCGACCTGCTCGGGAAAATCGGAGATGTACGCGCTGTCGACCCGTTGATGAAGCGATTGGCGATGGACCAGGACACGGGCGTCAAGGAACTCGCCATCAAGGCGCTTGGGTTGATCGGAGATGCGCGTCCCACGCAATTGTATCTCGAATCCATCCCCATTCGGCCCCTGCGCGTGTATGCAATGGAGGCCCTGGCGAAGATCAAAGATGTCGAAGTCCTTCGTCCGCACAAGGAATTGTTTGATCGGCTGCGAACGGACCGCGATGGATTGGTGGCGTATAACGCCGGACTGATTGCCGATAAACTGGAGGCGATGGACAGCGCCCATGTGATAAGTCGGGAAGGACATGGCGATGAATGACGAAGGGCAATCGGAACGGATCGAGCAATTGATCGGCGCACTACGCGACGACAACGAGGCGCTGCGCGATCATGCGATTGCCAGCCTCAGCCAATTGGGCGAAGAAGCGATTGAGCCACTGATCGGTTTGATGGCCGACGAAGACGTGTTGATTCGTGAAGCGGCGACCATCGCCGTTGTCCGCATGGGCCCTTCGGTCGTCGATCGTCTGATCGAGGCGATGGACGACGACGAATGGGCGATTCGCGAACAGGCTGCGTCAGGGCTGGGCAAGCTCAAAGATCCGCGCGGTGTCGATCCACTGGTGAAGGCACTGAAGGACAAGGATGGCGCCGTTCGCACCGCCGCCGTCTGGGCCCTCGAGCGCATCGGTGATGCGCGGGCGGTCCCTGGGTTGGTTGAAGCGTTGACCGACGGCACGGTACGGGAGGATGTCGCCCGCGTGCTCAAGAAAATCGGCGACGCCAGAGCGGTGGATGCCTTAATTGAAGGCTTATTGGGAAACAACTGGATGGTCCGGCGGCATGCGGCCGAAGCGTTGGGGAAAATCGGCGACGCTCGCGGCATCGACCCGTTGATTGAATCTCTCAGGGACGAGGACTGGCTCGTCCGCCGCAATGCGGCCGAGTCGCTGGCCCGGCTGGGCGCAAAACAGGCCATTGATCCCCTGCTCCCCCTCCTGGAAGATGAAAATACGATGGTCCAAGAAACCGTGGAAGGTGTGCTGACGAGTCTCGGATGGAAACAAGCGGCTCAGTAACCATGTTCGACATA
>JAICVE010000389.1 GCA_025935475.1 Nitrospira sp.
GCGACCAGGGCACCGCGCCCTGGAAGGTGCTTTACCTCGAGGGAGCCAATTCCAAGAAATTCACGACAACACCCACCGAATTCGTGACGCTGATCCCGACGGTCTACAATGCCGATACGCTCGGCATCCGGCCAGATCTGATCAAGCGGCCGATTTCATCCTGGAGCGAACTGCTCAATCCCGAATTCAAGGGCAAGGCGTCGATCCTCAACATCCCCTCGATCGGCATGATGGATGCGGCGATGGTGGTGGAGGCGACCGGCCAGCACAAGTATGCCGACAAGGGCAACATGACCAAGGCCGAGATTGATCTGACCATGAAGATCATGACGGAGGCGAAGAAGGCCGGTCAGTTCCGTGCCTTCTGGAAGGACTTCAACGAGTCCGTCAACCTGATGGCCGCAGGTGAAACCGTCATTCAGTCGATGTGGTCTCCCGCGGTCACCAAGGTGCGCTCGATGGGAATCGCCTGCACGTTCCAACCGCTCAAGGAAGGCTATCGCTCGTGGGCGTCTGGGTTCTGCGTGTCGAAGGCGGTTTCGGGACCGAAGCTCGACTGGGCCTATGAATTCGTGAACTGGTATCTGTCGGGATGGGCAGGCGCCTATCTCAATCGCCAAGGTTATTATTCCGCCGTGCTCTCGACCGCCAAGGCCAACATGACTCCCGACGAATGGGGCTACTGGATGGAGGGCAAGGCAGCTGTCGGCGATATCAAGGCGCCCGACGGCACCATCCTGGAGAAAGCCGGTTCCAAACGTGACGGAGGCTCCTACGACGACCGCATGGGCGGCGTCGCCTGCTGGAACGCCGTCATGGACGAGAACGATTACATGGTGCGCAAGTGGAACGAATTCATCGCCGCTTGATGCCGTGCCGGGAGTTGCCGGGCCAACGCGCCCGGCAAAACCCGCTCCGGTTTGATTGAGATCGGCCTCCAGATGCTTCAAGACCGCAAATCCCTTATCGCGTGGCTTCAAGCCGCGCCGATGATGCTGATCTTCGCGCTGTTTTTTATATTGCCGTTGGTGTTTGTGACGATCGTCAGTGCGTGGGACTATAATGAATATGAAATGCTCCCCGCCTTCAGTCTCCGCGGCTACACCGATACATTCGAAGGGTGCATTGCCGAACTTCCCGGCCTGTGCACGATCCTGAAAACCTACCTGAAGACCTTGAAACTGTGTCTGCTGACCTGGGTCCTGACGCTTCTGATTGGCTTCACCGTTGCCTATTTTCTCGCGTTCCACGTCCGATCCAAAACCTGGCAGATCGTACTCTCCCTGCTTTGCACGATTCCGTTCTGGACCTCGAATGTGATCCGCATGATCGCGTGGATACCGCTTCTCGGCCGCAACGGACTTGTCAACAAGGGCCTCCAGGGCTCGGGCTTGATTCAGCAGCCGCTGGAATGGCTGCTGTTCTCCGAGTTCTCTGTCGTGCTGGCCCTCGTCCACCTTTTCACATTCTTCATGGTGGTGCCGATCTTCAATTCGATGATCCGGATCGACAAGCGGCTGATCGAAGCCGCCTATGATGCCGGAGCCACCGGGTGGCAGACCCTGGTCAATATCGTCATTCCCCTGGCAAAACCGGGGATCGTGATTGGCTCGATTTTCGTGATCACGATCGTCATGGGTGATTTTGTCACGATCGGCGTGATGGGCGGCCAACAAATCGCTTCTGCAGGCAAGATCATCGAGGCGCGCCTCAATGCGTTGCAATTTCCCGCAGCCGCAGCCAACGCCGTGATCCTGCTCGGCATCACGATCATGATCATTTCGGCGCTGACGCGGATCGTCGATATCCGCAAGGAGCTGTGAGATGGGCGACAAGCGGCCGCGATCCTTTTATGTTCTGGCAGCGTTCTTCGCGGCCTATGTGCTGTTTCTTTACGGACCGATGATTGCGATCTACATCCTCTCGTTCCAGGGCCCCGATGGCGGCCTGACCTTTCCAATGAACGGCGTTTCGCTGGTGTGGTTCAGCAAGGTATTCGCCGGGACCGGCATCGTCGACATCGGTGCGGCCTTCAAGCGGTCGCTCAAGCTCGGCCTCGTCGTCATGATCCTGACGGTCGTGCTTTCGGTTTCGGCCGGCATGGCCTTTCGCAAATCGTTCCGCGGCGCGTCCCTCCTGTTTTATGTCGCCATCGCAAGCCTGATCATGCCGTCGATCATCACTTCGCTCGGCATCGCCCTGGAATTCCGGTTGCTTGATGATTTCATCATCAAAAGCGGCGCCGAGGGCTGGACGACGGCAATGGGGCTTTTTACCTCAGGCCTTGGTGCGCACCTTACCTGGACCTTGCCGTTTGGCCTTTTGATCATGTTTGCGATTTTCAACCGGTTCGACAGCCGGCTTGAAGAGGCGGCGCGCGACCTCGGTGCAACACCATGGCAGACATTTCGCCATGTGGTGCTGCCAATCATATTGCCCTCCGTCGTGGGCATTGGTCTGTTCGGCTTTACCTTGTCCTGGGACGAACTCGCGCGCTCTAGCCAGGCGATCGGATCCGTCAACACCTTGCCGCTTGAGTTGCAGGGCCTGACGACGACCGTGACGAAACCGGATATCTATGCGCTTGGAACGTTAACAAGCGCCGTATCCTTTCTCGTCATCTTCTCGGCGCTGATCGTCATTCTTGTGCTCCAAGCGCGACAACGGCGTCACGGGTCGGACGCGGGCAAGGGAATGGTGTAGAACCAGCTTCATGTGTCGTCTGGCCGGACACGCGTAGGGCATTGATGGCGAACCTTTCAGCACTCAGTCCGTCAGAGCGCGACGCGCATTTCCTGCGGCGGTCGTTCGAGGTCGCGCGCCGCGCTGCACGCAACCACCGATACCGACATTTATTGACGGTGGTCATGTGAAGCGGAGAGCTTGTTCGGGAACGCGAGGCTTCGCCAAGGCGACAGGAGGCACGGCAATGCCGGCCGGTCCAGCCAGCGAGAGCCAGCCAGATCTAGCATCTTGACCTCGCGCCAAAAGCGGCC
>JAICVE010000261.1 GCA_025935475.1 Nitrospira sp.
AGTACCACGATCTGTTGTTTGACCATCAATCGCTGGGTCATGGGTGGGATTTTGCGTTGTTGGCAACGCAGCTGGGATTGCAACAAAAAGAATTCCAGAGCTGTCTGCAGGCCGGTCGGTTTCGGGAGCAGATCGCCCAGGATTTTCAGGATGGACTGAAGCTTGGCATCACGAGTACGCCGACATTCTTCATCAATGGCCGTCCTCTCGTCGGCGCTCACCCAGTGGCAAGCTTTCAAACATTGATCGATACCTTGCTCTCTCAACAACCTCTGTCATGACGTTTTTCGATAGGCTTGTAAGCTTTAGGCGTTCTATCCTAGTCTGTAGGAGGAGGCGCCTATGGACGAATCAAGCCGATTGACCAAAACGAAGGAACAGTGGGCAAAGGCACGGAGGGGCGGAGAGGAGCGAGAGGTCTTCTACGAGGGTGACGATCGCCTCCCCCCGGGACAGCATGTGGTGGAGACCTTCCCCATCCTGGATCTCGGCCAAAAGCCGGAGATTGCCCTTCCCGAGTGGACGATCACCATCGGCGGTTGGGTCGCCAATCCCGTGACTTGGACCTGGGAACAGTTCCTCGCTCAACCGCCGTTCAAAGGCGTCTCGGATTTTCACTGCGTGACGTCGTGGAGTCGCTTCGACAACGAATGGGAAGGGGTCAGCTTCCGTCACATCTTGTCCGTGGTCAGACCGGTGACACTAGCCAAATTCGTGCTGTTCAAATCCTATGACGACTACACGACCAACCTGCCGCTTGAGGCCTGCGACGATGAGGACGTGCTGGTGGCCCACAAATGGAACGGCCAACCGCTCTCGAAAGAACATGGCGGCCCCGTGCGCGTCATTGTCCCCAAACGTTATGCGTGGAAGGGTGCCAAGTGGATCAAGGAGATCACCTTCTCAGACAAGGATGAGAAGGGATTTTGGGAAGTGCGGGGCTATTCCAACAGCGCCTTGCCATGGAAGAACGACCGCTACGCTTAGGCAGTTGAGAAGCTTCAACATACTATTTCCTTGTCCATCCGCCCGGGCCTTCGACGAAATGACCCGGTTTGGTGTTCTGAATCGCCTTTTCGCCGGCTAATGCCTCCACGGCATCGAGTTGGGTGCGATTCCTGGCAGCGATGTCCTCATAGGCCTGACGGCGCTTCGTGTTAACTTCATTCGTCAGTGATTGCGCTTCCTGGGAGCCGGGGTTGACGACACCCAAATAGCCGTTTGCTTTTTCCCCCACCAAACCTTTTGTTTTTGCTTCTTCGACCGACATGGCAAAGGCCGGGGCAACTGCTGCCGACCACAGCATCACCGACCCAACCACCCAACCCAGATGCCTGTTCCGCATGAGCTGCTCCTTGTGCCCCTTCAGAAGAGCCCACTGTCTTGGGACAGGACCTGATCGAGCTCTTTATCGACCTTCACCCGTATTTCGTGATCGATCTTGACGTTCAAATTGATCGTAATCGGTTTGTCCGCCGCCACCTCAACTCGCGGCGTGCATCCCAAACACGTCAGAAAGAAGACTCCCGCACTCATCAGGAGCCATGCTCCAGCGTCCATCGTTCCCCCCTCACATTGACGGTTTGGAAAACCGGTTCCGCACAGAGTCTTCGAGATCGTTGACCAACCGAAGACTTTTCAGCAAGGCGGGGATGTTTTCTTGCACCGTCAGATTGAAATGAATAGGCGGGCTCTTCTCCTGGTCTGGATTCTTACCTTCCAGCCGCGCCTGCAACTGTAATGTGCCGTTTTCGGCGTACTGCGCTCCCACTTGTAACACATTATAGTGAAAGTTGCTCAAGGCCTGCAGGACGATCTCCATGTTGGTGTTGGCCTGGGTCACCGCGTGAGCCGCTTCCGGCGAGGCCGTGTAACGGATCACGCCGCCGGGAGGACGCGCTTCGAAGGTTCCATCCTTCACCCTCAGGCCTTGAGGCGTCACAGTCAAGGGAATCGACCCGTCCAGCATACCGGTTCCCTGCAGTCCTTTCTGCTGCTGCAGGCTCAAGATCTTGTGCAGGTCGAGCTCTCGGACCAGCACGGTGAGCCCGTACGGTGGATAGGCGAGATCTGCCCGAAGGCCTTGGCTCGTCGCCGTCCCACCCAACAGCCCGCAGCGTACGTTCCGCACTTCGACGAGCGGAAGCCTTTCACGTAGATCCCACTCACCCTCGACGGTCATCGTGAGATCGGTCATGTCGACGCCTGTTTGGATGGAAGCGACAGTGACCTCGACCGGACGTGACACGACAACGCGTTCGAGACCCTCGATTGCCACCTTGAGTTTGGTATTAAGGCCTGTCAGCACCACGTTTTGGTAGTGACCGCCCAGCCGTTCCATGACGAGGTCGGCCGATCCTCCCTGCACGGATAGCTGTTGCTGCGGATTGGTTGTCCATCGCCACTCGAAGGTTCCGGCCACGCTGCCCACAGTGACATCACCTGGAAACGGCCAGGGAGACCAGAGGTGTCCAAGCCGAAGCGTCGAGCGGTCGAAGACGACCGGATCCAGGACGCCATGTGCCGTCCCGCGCCCTGTGGACCACTCATGCTCGAATTGTGCACTCAGCTTGATGGGACGGCCATGGCCTCGAGTCTGAATATCCGCTTTGAGCACCTGGGGATCCGCCGCCACTTGCAGCGAGAGATCAAAGGGCGCACTTCGCGCAGTTGACTGCTCAAGCACAACGCCATCAAGGGTGGCGCTCAACTCGGCCTGGTATGTGTTCGCGAAGCCTTCCGCTCGTTCGACCCTGAGCGAGGCCCGCTGCATCGTAATGTGAGCGGCGCCCGCCTGAAGGCGAGGCGACTGCCACACCCAACGACCTGTGTTTCCGGACCATCGCTTATTCGTGAGGTCAACATCGATCCGAAGCGGTTCTTCCAGCTGAAAGACACCGCCGCCGCTTCGAAGCGGCCCCTGATTGAAATCTGCGAATGCCACGGTCGACGAGGGACTGAATGTCGCTCGTAGCATGGCGCCCGTCCAGGTGACCTCGCCTTGAAGGTCCCCCTTGACCTGTTTGACATTGAACCGTTGATGCCATGCCGAAGGCAGACCGCCTTTGACCAGCACATGGGCGTCGGCATGATCGAGGGCCAGTCCTCGACCGACGATCTGCGTGACGAGACATTCGGTGTAGATCGGTCCGGCCTGTGAACCATAGGAGAGCCGCACCGGTCCTGAGGCGGTGAACCGAGGCGGTGACTCAGTCCAGAACAATTCACCTGTGCTTTCATGGACATTGTCGAATCGCACCGGCTGCGGTCCATACTGGGACAGCGTGCTGAATGGCTCCACGCCTTTCATAGCCCTTCCGTTGACCGTCGCCGTCGCAGAGGCGCCCGCGGCGAGAGTCCAATGGATCAGCCGGGCGTTTCCCGAAAGCGTCCCAGTGGTCTTGATCGACAGGTCCTTTCCATATCCTTTCAGCTCGGGAAGTACGGCAGAGACCTGTACGGTCGCATTCAGTTCGGTCGCCGGATCCCTCAATAAGGATGCCATAGGCACACCGATCGCCGCGGTACCTGCCCAATGAACCGTCACATTGCCGTCCACCCGTTGCCATTCGGGTCCGACGGGAACCACGAGCGCCAGAAACGGGGCCAACTCCCGGACATTGACCTCCAGGATCCCCTCAATGTGCACGTGAGCCTCCTTGGGAACCGCCTGTGACCGCCAGAGCATGAATGGCGACGCATTGGGCTGGGCCGCCTTCAGTTGCAACGACATATCGGCCGGTGATTGACCTGTGACCCGCAGGTCATAGGGAATAGTATCCACGCCTTGCAGCAGCATCTCTGCCACCAGCGTGTCACGTTCATGTTTTATCGTCCCGGCCATGACGACGGTACGAAGAGGTCCCGTGGCTTGTTCTCGAAACAGTTTCACTTCTTCGAGTCGTACTTCCTCCCAGGGGAAGAAAGGCAGCCGCCGAAGGACATCGCTGGCCGTCAACGCGTTCAGCAACGAATCAGGTGCATCCTGAACGGCGTCCGTGGAATGCTCACCCTTGCCGGAAATGGCCGGTGAAGTCAGGATCTTGATCGAGACCTGCTGCATCGTAAGGCGGTCGACACGACCGGACAATAACCCGAGCAATGTGTACTCGGCTTGTGCATTGCTCAAAGAGACGGTGACCATCTCCCCTGTTAGCCGCCGTGCCAACGAGATTTGTGGCACCATTAGCGACCGAAGGTCGGGGCGACCGATGCTGACCACGACCTGCTCATACCCCTGCTGCTCAAGCCACCATTCAAGGAAGGTTGACGCGATCGAGGGGAGCGCGATCCAAACCCCGATGAGGGCCAACGAGAACACGACCATGAGTTGCATGGAGCGGAATGCTTGATTCATGACGTCGGACGTGGCTTCGTAGACGTTAAACCGATCTGTCGGTCCAACGTCCCTGACATTGGCTTCATGGCCGTTTCTGGTTAAGATGCCTGCCGATGAGCGGACAAACGCAGC
Organism: Nitrospira sp.; assembly: GCA_025935475.1. Lineage (GTDB taxonomy): Bacteria > Nitrospirota > Nitrospiria > Nitrospirales > Nitrospiraceae > Nitrospira_C. The sequence goes on from JAICVE010000261.1 coordinate 4,472, forward strand.
TCATTGAGCGGATCGATTGTTGGCCGGTCGACATCGCCCTGAGGGATCCGTTTGTCGTGGCAACCGGATCTCGTACGGTCGCGGAAAACCTGTTCATACAGATGACGTTGTCCGATGGCTCGCAAGGGTATGGTGAAGCCGCACCGTTCCCCGAGGTCGGCGGAGAAACCCGCGCCGCCAGTCTCGCCGCTGTGAGCCGGTTGGGCCGCACCATGCTGGGCTATCC
>JAICVE010000478.1 GCA_025935475.1 Nitrospira sp.
GAGCCAATTTGATTGACAATCGAAACGGGAATTAGGTACGTTCTCGGCGTTTGCCTGATTGTCAGGTAAATAACCTATTTACTTATTCCAAGGGGGGAAGACCTATGACGCGCGTGTTCATTACAGTCATGGCAGTGGCAGTGGCGGTTTCGTTTAGCGCTCCTTCATTCGCCGGTGAGGAGAAGAAGGAGAAAAAGGATGAGAAGAAGGGCGGCCAGGTCCTTGTGTACGGCGATGAGACGAAGGACAAGAAGGATGAGAAAAAGCCTGGCCAAATGGACGAGCCGAAGGAACAAAAGAAGGACGAGAAGGGCAAGTAAGCATCCCTGGCGTCTGGGAGAATCCATGAAAGGTCTACGACATGGGTCGTAGACCTTTTTTGTTTCGTGGAAGGGCCGCATTGACCCGTTTCGGAGCAGGGTGCTACCGTAACTCATGTCTTCGACCTTCACGTCTTCCCGTCAGCCTAATCGCCTGATTCACGAGACCAGCCCCTATCTCCTCCAGCACGCCCACAATCCAGTCGAGTGGTATCCCTGGGGGCCAGAAGCGCTAGAGGCAGCCAAACAGAGAAATTGCCCGATCCTCTTGTCCATCGGCTATTCCGCCTGCCACTGGTGCCATGTCATGGAGCGCGAATCGTTTGAAAACGAAGCGATCGCGGCCTTGATGAATCGCTGGTTCGTCTGCGTCAAGGTCGATCGGGAGGAACGTCCGGATCTCGATGAGATCTACATGGCCGCCACTGTGGCCATGAACCAAGGGCAAGGGGGCTGGCCGATGACGGTCTTTCTCACACCTGAACAACAGCCATTTTTCGCCGGCACGTATTTTCCTCCCGAAGGGCGCTGGGGCCGTCCGGGGTTTCCGGATCTCCTGAGAAAAATTGCCGACGCGTGGAACCGAGATGCCAATGGGCTGCGGCATCAGGCGCAAGATCTCACGGCTCGATTACAGCGTGAATGGCAGAGTCCGGCGCCGGTGTCGGTCGGTGAGCAGGTGTTGGACACCGTGATTTCTGAGTATCGACAGGATTTCGACGCCCGCTTCGGGGGCTTCGGTACCGCGCCAAAATTTCCTCCCGCCGCGGGTCTCTCACTGCTCCTACGATGCTTCCGGCGCACCGGCGACCCCATCGCGTTGCAAATGGTCAAAACCACTCTGAACGCCATGGCGGCGGGTGGCATCTACGATCACATCGGCGGAGGCTTCGCACGGTACTCGACGGACGAGCGATGGCTCGTGCCTCACTTCGAAAAGATGCTCTATGACAATGCCTTGCTTGCGAGAACCTATCTCGAAGCCTTTCAAGTGACCGGCGAGGCGGCATACCGGGATGTCGTGATTGACGTGCTCGATTACATTCGCGGGGAGATGACGGATCCGCTGGGAGGGTTTTATAGCGCCACCGATGCGGATTCCGAAGGCGAGGAAGGGAAGTTTTTTGTATGGACGCCCGGAGAGGTCGCACGAGCTCTCGGCAACGATGAGGACGCCCGCCGGATTTGCGCCTGTTACGACATTTCGGCCCAGGGCAATTGGGAGCACAAATGCATTCCCAATCGCATGCGACCGCTCGATGCCGTGTGCCGGGAGCTGAATATAACCGCGGATGAGCTCAAGGACACGATACGTCGTGTGCGACCTCTCCTGTACGAGGCTCGCAAACAGCGGGTGCCGCCGGGCCTCGACGATAAGATCATTACGGCGTGGAACGGCATGATGATCTCGGCCATGGCGGAAGCCGCTCGCGTCTTGGACCGGTCCGATTATCTGGATGCGGCACAGACTGCTGCGGATTTCCTCTTGCGTGCGCACCGGAAGGACGATGATCGCCTGTATCGAACATCCCGGAATGGGCGCGCGCATCTCGAGGCCGTGCTGGAAGACTACGCGTTCCTCGGGGAAGGCTTGGTTGATGTCTATGAAGCCGGCGGAGACGACCGGTATCTTGATGCGGCCCGCCACTTCGCGGAACGCCTGATCCGTTCGTTTCAGGATGCCGAGCAAGGAGGGTTTTTTACAACGGCCAAGGAGCATGAGACGCTCATTGTCCGTGGACGTGAAGGCGCCGATGGAGCGACGCCAAGCGGGAATGCGGTCGCGGCGATGCTCCTGGCTCGGTTGTCATTTCACCTGGATCGCGCCGATTTTCGGCAGGCAGCCATCGGAGCGATCCGGGCC
>JAICVE010000291.1 GCA_025935475.1 Nitrospira sp.
GGAGATTGCCGAAGTCTCGATCGGGACGCTGATTGGCCGCATCCTCGACACCACTTCTGCCCCTCCAAAAACCAGCCCTTCGATCGTGCTGGCCCAGTCCCTGCTCAAAGGGGAGAAGATGGACTGGGTGATTCAGAAGGCCACAGAGTTAGGGGTTGCTCGGATCGCGCCTGTGTTGGCCAGCCATAGCGTCGTCAGACCGCGAGCCGACCGAATCGAGCATCAACTCGCACGATGGCAACGCATCGCGCTCGAAGCAGCCCAGCAATCGGAACGCTGGTCGGTGCCGGTCATCGACGAACCAGCAACCGTCCCCCACCTGCTGTCGACCTCGAAGACAGCCGGCTTAAAAATTCTCTTGGCCGAGCGGTCAAACGGTGCTTCACTGAGCAACTTGGCATTGCACAACGACGGCGATGTCTGGCTGCTGATTGGTCCGGAGGGAGGCTGGGAGGAAGCGGAATTCCGTCACATGCGTGAACAAGGCTTTGTCGGCGTCACCCTAGGGCCCCGAATCCTGCGAGCCGAAACTGCCGCCATTGCCGCACTCACTATCCTGCAATCCCGGTTGGGCGAGCTGGGATAGCGGCGCCTTATTTCCCGATCTTGAGATGCACGATGGTGCCTTTTTCGCCGCTGGCCCAGCCGTGCAGGGTATTGGGAAAGGACAACCCGAACAACGACACGTTTGCTACGGCCCCCTGCTCTTCCCAGGTAAATCCACTGTCCGCAGTGTGGTAGGCCATGCCGCGCTCTCCCACGATCCATCCGGTTTTGGGATCGGTGAATCGGATCCGAAGCAGGTCCGTGAGCCTCGTGCAGGTCCGTGAGCATGGTAACGTCCGGTCGATCCAGCGGCCGCCCCCATCGGTGGTCTGAAACATTGCGCCGGCATTGCCGACCACCCACCCAGTCGACGGATCCGAAAAATACACGTCGAAGAGCGTGACCGAGCCTTGGGTTTCCTGGGCCACCCAGGTCGCGCCACCATCCTCGGTAGAGAGCACCGTTCCCACTGCTCCGACGGCCGTGCCTCGACGCGCCGTCAGAAACTGCACGGCATAGAGGGCCGCCGTCGTAGAGCTGGACTGGTCCGTCCAGTGGGCGCCTCCGTCGCTCGTGTGGAGGATCGTTCCGTTACCGCCCACGATCCATCCTTCCTGCGGCGAGATGAACGATAACCCATAGATGGCGGCCTGGGTGTCGATGGGCTGTGGTTTCCATGTGGCGCCGCCGTCTACCGTATGACGGACCGTACCGTTGACGCCAATGATCCACCCGTGCGTGTCGTCGACAAAGAACACGCCCGTCAGCTGCATCGGCGTGCCGCTGGTCTGTTTTTTCCACTTCTGGCCGCCGTCTATCGTCTTGAGAACCGTCCCGCCCGAGCCCACCGCCCATCCCAGTTTGGCGTCCCGAAAATACACGCTCATGAGCGTGACCTCGGTCCCGGTTTTTTGGGAAGCGGCTCTGAGCTGTGATTCAGCCGCGTGTATGGAAGGAACAATGAGGGAACTCACAAGCAAAGTGAGGAACACGATCACCGTTGAGCCTCTAAGCGATGCGAGAACGAGCTCGGTGAAAAGCGCGTCTCGGCGCGCAGGGGTGGGCGGGTGAGACTGGGACAAGACGCGTCTTGGCGCGTCTGGGTTGGGCGGGTGAGAAAGACGATTGTTCACCATCCTGCTGCTAGTCGTTGGTGCTGCCTTCAGGCCTCGACTCGAAGAAGCTTTGATCAGGCATGCCCTTGGCTTCGATGGTGAACGTTCCGGCTTCGAGTGTGAGCCATTTTTTCGGCGTGCAACAAGTGCCATCGGGGAGCAGGTCCCAGGAACCGCGGCGGATGACCAGAGGCCCGGTTGCAAGGTCTGCGCTGAACTGTCCCGGCTTGCCGATCCCAAAGAGATGACGATGCGGCACGCGAGCCTTGATCTCGGTATCCGTCCAGGACAACACAATCGCGCCGATATTGTTGAATAACACCTCGGTACGCGACACGTTCTCACCCAGCTCGATCTGGTCACGTTTGAAGGCTCCCTCGCCGAGACCCGGCTGCGTCGCCTCGGTGGTTTTGATGAAGGACCCGAAGCCCGAACCTTTGATGGTGACGACTTCATCCAGCCCGGCGGAGGCCGGTGAAAACGACTCAATGGTCGGCACGACCAGCGTAAAGTCTCCCGGCGTCGTGGACACCGTTCCATGCTCTGCGCAGCAGGATCCATCCGCCCCCGGTTTCGGCGCGCCACGGGTCACCACCACGGGACCGCTCTTGGCGCTGAACGGCACCCAGACGTCGATCCGGTCATCATGCCAACGGTAGATCACTGCGGGAGCTCCGCCGATTTCCACCCGATTCTGGCCGGTATCGAAGTCGGTATAATTGTACGGAGTCGCACCACTCTCCGAATATGCGCCGAAGTGCTCGCCATGGATTCTCAGGAGCGTGCCGATCGGAGCACTGGCGGGTGTGATACCGGTCGCTTTCGGAACGTCGACTGTGAAGGTGGCAACGATTCGCTCTTGTCCCCGTTGAGCTAGCACCATCGGTCCGCTCTCCGCGTTCAGAGGCACGTGCACGACGATCGCACGATCGCTCCACTGGGCCACAGGAGTCTCTTTGCCGCCGATAAGAATCCTGTCTTCCCGGGTCTTCTCTCGACCGAAGCCTTGCCCGAACAACACGACCTTGGTCCCCACGGGTCCATGGACAGGGTCGACCTGCACGGTGGGAATCAGCTTCAACGAAACGGCGTTGCTGACCGTGTGTTGCACGGGCGCGCAGCAGGAACCGTCCGGTAGAGGGTCTGAAGAGGCAAGACGCACGGCGATGTCTCCTGAGGCGGCATTGGCCGGAACGTCCACTTCGATCTTGTCATCCTTCCATCGACGGGGCCTGACCACCAGGCTGCCCACCACCACGTCATTGACGCCGAACATCGTGTTGGGATCGCGCGGGCCGGCCGTCATGCCAAAGTGCTCGCCCATAATCTCAATCGTATGGCCTGGCTCGATCGAGGGAGGGTGAATCGAGAGGATTTTCGGATAGACGACGGTGAACGTGCCCGCCTGAACCTTCTTTTTTCCGATCAGCACTTCGACCGGGCCGCTCTGCGCCTTCGAGGGGACTTTCACCTCGACCACATCCTGATCCCACCGTTGGATGAGCGCAGGAACTCCAGCGAAGAGCACACGGTTGACTTGCGCAGATTTGAATGGTCCGAGGCCCTTGCCGACAATCGACACCGTCGCCCCAGGCACTCCGGTCTGTGGCTGTAATTCGATCTTCGGCGGCGCGGCGCCGGCCGGCCCGCTGCCCACCCAAGCCAGCATCAGGCTCGTGACAAAGGCGATGATCCAGTTCATACGAAATCAGGTCTGAAACACCAATCGACCCTGTCTTGGAATTATACTCAGAAGACCCTGCGTGGCACGAGAACCCCACGCACGAGTTCAGGAAGGAAAACACACCGGGGTGCAGCGTGAAGCGAGGGACGACGGACTATAACAAGCGGTTTTTTCAGGTGTCAAGCCGCTGAGAGGACATGACACACTGGCGGAACGCCTTCATGCGGCAGGTCAGGACACAGCCAGAATGACTTCGATTTCGACCGCGGCACGGCGCGGCAACTCGGCGGCTCCTGTGGCCACACGTGCATGCCGTCCGGCTTCGCCAAAGATCGCGACAAGAAGATCGGAGGCCCCGTTCAGCACCTGAGGCTGATCGGTGAACCCTTCGGCCGAAGCCACGTGTCCGACGACTTTCACGACCCGCGTGATCCGGTCGAGACTTCCGAGTTCCTGCTTAGCGATCGCTAATGCGTTCAGCATCGCCAGCTTCGCGGCTTCCACCCCATCCGCCAGGCTCACTTCACGGCCGAGTTTCCCAACAACAGCCAATTGACCATTCCGCATCGGCAGCACGCCAGAAAGGAACAACAGGTTGCCTGCCTTCACAGCGGGGACATACGTGGCCACCGGCTTCGGTGCCTCCGGTAGCTCCAATCCGAGTGCGTTCAATTTTTCTTCATAACTCATGGGTAACCGTTTGAGAGGTGAGATCTGACGTTAACCCGGCCGGAGCACATCGAGAAAACTGTCGCCGATCGTCAAGGATTCTCCCTTGAGGCCCTCGACGATCGTCTGCGCCAGATCGGCCGCGGTGGGCCGCACACCCAGATTAACACCCTGGGCCAGCTTCGGACCGGTGATGAGCAGAGGGACATACTCCCGGGTCGGAAGCGCATGCGGCTTA
>JAICVE010000124.1 GCA_025935475.1 Nitrospira sp.
GTTCGGTTGAGGCGCTGGAGCGTGCTTGGCGTCTCACTCCAAAGTTTCAAATCCCAATAGGACCCGCCTAAACCACGCGCAGGAACACTTCTGCATAATTCCCCGCCGGTGCTGCTTCCATGGGATCGGCGTACACTGCGCGCCAGCGATTCAACCCTAGCATTCCCTCCCCATACGGGATCACAGTCACCTGACTTCGATGCTCCGCGATGGCCAGTCTTTTTTTCTCTACATAGGCGTCGATATATTCGATTCGATCCCATCTTACGAATGGACCCCAGACCTCGTAGGCCCAGGCGCCTCCGCTTGGCGTGAAACCAGATTCACTCATACTATCTCTCACCAGACTGCCCGCCTGGCGGTGGGCCGTATGTCGATCGAGTTCTTCATGAAGCGTGTAGATCTCGGTAGGCTTAATGTGAGTCATAAGCTCAATCAGTTTTCGCCTGACCGACTTTACATCGACCTCGTCCGACGCGTCAGGCTGTTCGCAGAAGATCACGTCCTTCACGCCCAAGACCTCCGCTGCCCGCAGCGCCTCAGCCCGCCGCACTTCAGCCATTCGTTGCTCCATCCAGCCGAAAGGGTTCGACGCCCGGCCACCGTCTGTCACGATGAGAGACGTAATCTCGGCCCCTCCCTCAACCAGTTTGGCGACGGTTCCTCCCATTCCAATTTCCATGTCATCGGGGTGCGCACTGACAATGAGAATCCGTCGACTCATAGGCTGGATGGATGAAGATACGGAGACATTGTACGTTCATGAGGACACCGAGTCCATGAGTCATATCTAAATACTCCCTCCAATCTTGCTCGTTTCTCTCTCCCACCGTGGCAGCAAAGGGGTGGGATTGCCAAGCACGCGACTTGTGCTGAAGACGGGTCCCGTACTTGCTGAGCAGATGCGGTCGTGCTGCACGACGGCGAGCACTGTTCGATGGTCCGTTCAGCGAAGCTTCAACGGACCGAGTTGCGGAGCCGAGCAGATGCGAAGCTTAGTACGGTCGGCTGAGGCACTGGAGCGTGCGGAGCAATCCCATCACAAATATCAGATTCCAAAAAGACCTCTGCCCATTTTTCTGCTACTCTTCCCCCCAATGCCTCCCCGCTCCAACCTTCGTTCCCCTCGCCTCCGACGGTCACGCCGCCGCTTCACTCTGAACAAGCACTGGCGCTTCATCCGCTGGCGCTGGCGCGAGGTGCGAGCCTTCGTGCGCGCCGTCTTGGCTGCTCATCCCGCCGTGAGTATTCCCGTCACGATCGTGCTGGTTCTTATGGTCTGGCTCGGCGTCAATTGGACCTATCACGTCATCAGAAAACCGAGCGAGGTACTGTTCCCTTTGGACAGCGCGTTCGACAAAAATGTGACTGAGACCTGGCGCGAATACGGCCCGCTCTTTCGCGAACATGCCACGGCCGTCATCACTCCCGAATTGCTCGCCGCGCTGGCCCAGGTCGAAGGAAGCGGCAACCCCATCGCCAGAACGTACTGGCGCTGGCGCGCGTCGTGGAATCCTCTCGAATGGTACCAGCCAGCCTCGAGTGCGGTCGGCATGTATCAGATCACGTCCGGTACGTTTCAGGCGGCCAGACGTTATTGCATTCACGATCATGTCGTTGCGGAGGACGGACCCTGGCACGATGTTCGGTCTTGCTGGTTCAATCGTCTCTATACGCGCGTGCTGCCCAGCCATGCGATCGAGTTGACGGCCGCTCTCCTCGACCGTCAGGTCGCTCAGGCGATCGGGACCCGATCAGGAGTGACATTGCAAAAGAAGCAGGATCTCGCCGCGATCATTCACCTGTGCGGGTCCTCGGCCGGGCAAGCCTACGCCTCGGCCAGATTCAAACTCGTTCCCCGGCAGCACTGCGGTGACCACGAGGTCCAAACCTACCTTCGGAAGATCAACCAGGCCAAACAGCAGTTTGCCAGGCTCGCCGCACGCGGTTGAACCGGAACGTCGGATTGATGTTTCAAACGGAACCACCTGAATAGATGGATAGAATATGTCTCGAGATGGTTGGCTAGCCGCACCCCCCCTTCCTGTGATATTGTAACGAGTAGACTCACCGATTCGATCGTAAGGCAATCACAACCGATGAAGATCATCCGCGCAGGTCGGCTCCTGCTCATCACGGTTCTATTCGTATCGCTGGCCTTTGCCGGGTGCGTGGCCACGACACTCGTGTATAACCACGCCGATTGGCTGATCGCGCGCCAGATCGACGGCTACTTTGATCTCAACCGTTCGCAAAAAAGGTTTCTCTCGTCGCGGCTGAGCGACATTCTGAGCCATCATCGTCACGAAGCGCTGCCCCGGTATGAATCGGTGCTGCACCAGGCCAGAGACCGTGCACAGGACGGGCTGACCACGGACGACCTCGATTGGGCCTTCGTCCAATACGATCAACTCAGAGCCGATCTCTTTGCCCGCTTTGTGTCCGATGGAACGGAATTCGTCCGCCAGGTCAACGAACCCCAGATCAGCCGGTTGAAGAACGCGTTACAGAGCCACTTGGTGCAGGCGGAAGCTCTGCTTCAAGCGGATGTCACTACACGCCTTGCCAAGCGTACTGAACGGATCCTCAGCTTGGCCAGAGAATGGCTGGGGCCGCTTTCGATGCAGCAGGAGCAGGAGATCAGCCGCCTGACGATGAACTTTCCCGATACGTTGCCCCTCTGGTATGCCCATCAGAAGCACCGTCATGAGCAACTGGTGGCGCTGATTGAATCTCGGAAAAGCGATCAGACCGGCGTGCGCCTGGAGGACTGGTTGGTCAATCAGGACAAGGACGCGGATCCACGTTTTGCCGAGATGATGAAGCAGCTGCGCCACCACATTACCGGTCTGGTGATCAGCCTCGATCGCTCCGCCACCGTGGCACAGCGCCGGCACTTCCTCTCCAAGGTGGATGACCTTGCGGCCACCGTACGGCGGCTGCAAGCCGCTTAGACCTTCAATCTCCGACCAGCTGACCCGTCTCCGGATCGATCACGGCGAACATCGTGCGGGGCTGGCCGCCAATCGTCGTGAACTCCCCACCCACGAAGACCTTGCCACCGGAGACGACAATCGACCGGACCAGCCCATTTGCGTTCGGATTCCATGAGGTGAGCACACCTGTCGTCTTGTCGATGGCAGCCAGACGGCCCCGTGGTTGCCCTGCGATCGTCGTGAACAATCCCCCCACATACAGACGGCGGCCATCGTCGAATAGCGCGAATACCGTATCGTTCGTGGGCATAGTGAAACCGGTCGCGAGACCGGCCACACGATCGACTGCGGCCAGATTGTCACGCGCCTGGCCACCCACTTCGGTGAAGCGTCCTCCGATATATATGAGGTTGTCGGCCACCAGCAGGGCTTGCACGATATCGCCATTGATCCCGCGCACCGAGGGATTCCAAGGCGTGGAGACGCCGCTGCCGGCGTCAAACGCTGCCAGGTTCAAACGGATGGTGTCCTGTCCGACGAGTCCCACCTGGTCGAAACTGCCTCCGGCGTACACAATCGAGTCTGCAACGGCCAGGGCCATCACTTCTCCGTCGAACACGTTCGGGTTCCAAGGAGTCGCGACGCCGGTTGTGGCATCCACAGCTGCCAGGTTGCGTCGCCCCTCACCTCGCAAGCCGGTCCCGGGAATCACCACGGCATTGACCCATTCAAACACGCCGCCGACATACACGCCTCCGTTCGACAGCCACAGCGCATTCACCAGGTTGGCGCTACCCAACTTCGGGTTCCAGGGCATGAGGATGCCTGTCGTCCGGTCAACCGCGGCGAGGCGCCAGCGCTCTTCCCCGTTCAGGCCAAAAAAATTTCCGCCGACGTAGAGCGTTTGATCGTGCAGCAAGAGCGCAGTCACCGGTCCATCCGGAAGGGGATTCCACGAGGGATCGACCGTCCCATTCGCCAGCACATGTGCAAGCGCCTGCCGGGGAACCTCGCCGACCAGACTGAAACGCCCGCCAAGGTACACCCCGCCAGCCCCGTCGGAGACCAGGGAAAAGACCACGTCGTTCACGTGGGGAAATACCGCGGTCCCGCCGCCGCTGTCGCCACTCCCGCCTCCATCGGAGGAAACGGAGGAAAACGCTGGGCTATCGCTGCCGCCGCAGCCGGCGAGCAGTCCGATCCACAGAGTCAGGGAGACAAGCCGGCCACTCAACCATCGCATCCAACCGGGCTGAGAGAGTGCCATAGCAAACCTCCAAAACCCGAGAGGTTGTCCGAGTAGCCTTACGATAGAGAAAGCCCCGGCTATCGCCTACCAGGGAGTTCACCAGGGTATGACAACTAACGGACGATTAGATGAGGTTTCAACCTGTGCGTTGTACGAAAAAACTAGGAACGTCCCGAGTACTATCAATAACCCTGGTCCGATAGATTGCCGCGAGTAATGCGGACCGAAGTCAAAGACTTTATGCGGATGTGTGAACGGCTGATGGGGCTGGCGCTCCAGACGGGGGAACTCTCGGCGGAGGAGTGCGATATCCTTTCGTATTACGCGAAGGAATTGCACCAGACGACGCATCCGTTGTGCGAGAAGCACAGGTGCGATACGTCGGTGTCTTCAAGCTGATTGTGATCCGTCCCTGGGGGGGTCGATCTGGCTGGACGCTTCTCAACGGCCGCGGTTAGCCCTTCGATCTTTTCAACAGCCGTGCCCCTTGCTTCGCCCACCCTGTTATTGCGGTGGCCGTCAACGACGCTCGTCATGGCCAGCGAGGGAAGCGCCCCCCGTTCTCAGGTGCCTATCCTATCCGCTGTTCAAGCTCATCAAGGAAAACTCGTTGACCGGGAAGAATTTTTCGTCTCGCCAGCGCAACGTCGCACCAGAGCGCGCGATCGGCTTCAGGAAAGCTTTGCACGCGCCCCGAATTTGGGGGCCATTCCATGGAAAAGCTGTTGCTGCGGATGGAATCGGCATCGAGATCCCCTTCGACCGCCCATGCCCTGATAATTTTTCCGCTTGGCTGCTTAGCCGGTGGCAACTCGACGCAGGACCCGCTCGCTTCCGATCCGGTCTCTTCAGCAAATTCGCGCTTCGCGACCGACAGCGGATCTTCACCTTCAACATACTCGCCCTTCGGAATCGACCAGGCACCGTCGTCTTTCTTGACCCAGAACGGCCCGCCGGGATGGATGAGCAACACTTCGATTCCCGTGTTCCGTCTCCGATAGAGGACAATTCCCGCACTCAGCTTCCTAGCCATCTCCGCTCAACCCACAGTGGCCGGCTCCGCATCCTGCCACTTCACAATGTTCCTTCCAAGCTCGCTCGTTTGTTCAATGCAAACTGAGAGAGAGATCTTCTTGCGACTTAAGTGGAGGCTCAGGCCCCGCACCGCCGAGCGAAGGTGGTCGCGGGGCGGCAGCGAGGACTGTCCGATGTTCCGTTGAGTGAACTGGTAACGGAACGAGTTCCGCAGCTGAACCATGACGAACCGCTGTGCGGTCGAGCTGCAGCGTGAAGCAAGAGTATTCACTCTCAGCCCAGCCGTACCCCTACTTCATCCAGGTGCCGCAACAACTCCGCCGGGTCCTGATACACACGATACGCACCGGCCCGTTCCAATTCTTCGCGCCCATACCCGCCCGACAGTAAACCGACTCCGAGGGCAAATGCCCGGCGTGCAGCCAAGAGATCCCAAACGCTGTCACCCACAATGACACAGCGGCTCATGGGAACATTGAGGCGGTCGCCAGCGGCAAGAAACAGATCCGGGTCCGGCTTGGCGAACCGCACGTCATCGCGCGTCACGACCGGCACGTCCTTAGACAGCTTGAGAAGTTTCAAGGCATGTTGGGCATTCTGCAGACGTCCGCTGGTCGCGATCGCATGGGGAATGCGTTCACCTGCGAGCGTGTCGAGCAGTTCTTGTGCACCGGGCAGGACCCGGAGCGACGAGGCCTGTTCCCCATACACCCGGGAATGCACTCGCTGGATGTGCTCGGCGTCCCTCTTCGAGACCGGCCGGCCGGTCTCCCGCAAGAGCGCGTTCAGCATGAGCCCTCCGCTCATCCCGATCTGGCGGTGAATTCGCCACACCGGCAACTCTAAGCCTGCCGCTTGCGTCGCTTCACGCCATGCCAAGACGTGCTGATAGACGCTGTCGATCAAAGTGCCGTCCAAGTCGAACAAGAACGCGATGGAATCGGGTGCTCGAACGGTCACTGCCTCCTAGCCTTCCAACTTGGCATTCATCTCGATGGTCGTGTTCAACAATTTTGAGATCGGGCAGCCGGTTTTTGCCGCCTGCGTGGCCTTGTCCCATGCCGCCTGATCTGCCTTTGGCACACGGCCTTTGACATCGAGCAGGATATGCGTCACCGCCCAGCCCGCTTCAAGTTTGTCCAAGGTCACCGTGGCCTTCGTCTCCAGGTTTTCTGGCGTCAATCCGGAATTGCCCAACTGCGCGGAAAGCGCCATGGTAAAACAGCTGGCGTGAGCGGCGGCAATCAATTCCTCCGGATTGGTGCCTTTCCCGTTTTCAAACCGCGTCCCGAAGGAATACTGCTGGTTCGTCAACACGCCGCTGTCGGTCGACACCGTGCCTTTGCCACTTTTCAAATCGCCTTGCCACACAGCCGATCCTAAACGTTTCATGGGACCCCTCCAGTTAGAATGGTCATACGATGCCACTCGTCAGGCGCCAGTCTGCGCCGACGAGAGTTAGACGCGCGTATTATGGATCATGCACGTCGGGCCGTGGGTCTGGGATAAACCCGTGCCGGTTCGGCATCTGGATCGCAGCAAGCGTCGACGAATCGATCACAGCATTCTCGGCGATGATACCGTTTTGATGGAGCAGCCAAGCGGTCACCGAATACACTTCGTCCGGTGTCAGCGATTGTGGAGCATCAAAGGGCATCGCACGGTGAATGTAATCGTAGAGGGTAGTTGCATAAGGCCAGTAACTACCAATGGTTTTTACTGGGGAAGTCGTGGCCAGACTGTGTTGGCCACCGACCAACCGGTCCATTGGGCCTTCGGTCCCGGATGCGCCGTGACACATGGCGCATTTCGCACGATAAACGGTAGCGCCCTGAGGGACGGTGCCCCGGCCCGGAGGCAAGCCTTCCCCGCTCGGAGCGACATCGATATTCCAAAGACGAATGTCTGCCGCGGTAGCCGGTTGACCCAACCCCAGGCGAGCCGTGTCTACCTCTGCCGGACCATTCGCCATCACACAGCCGGCGAAAAGCGCAAGGAGCAGGCTGAGCGTGCCATGCTTACGCATGGATGTTCCGCACTCGTCCATCCCGGTCGATTTTCCAGCTTTGGATACCGTTATAGTGGTAGCTCGATTGGGTACCACGAACCTTGATCAGCGCATCCCGCGACGGCTGACGGTATCCTGCTTGGTCCACGCACCGGCTTTGGAGCACCGTCTCCTCGCCATTCCAGGTCCAGGGGACACGAAATCTCGTGTGGCACTTGGACAGCACGGGTTCCTGCAGTTCCGCCGTACGCCAAGTTCGCCCCCCGTCCACCGTCACCTCAACCTTGACGACCCGTCCCCTTCCACTCCAGGCTAAACCACGAATCTCCTGAAAGCCGGCACGGATCTGCTGGCGCCCTGACGGACTCGTAATCAACGATTTGGCTTCCATGACCAGGCTGAATTGATAGGCGCTGCCATCGGGCATGAGATCGGTATATTTCGAGGTCTCCCAGCGTGTCATGAAGGGTGTGGACCCCACCTTCAGGCGGCGAAGCCATTTGATGTTGATGTTGCCCTCGAA
>JAICVE010000262.1 GCA_025935475.1 Nitrospira sp.
CCATCGCATGCACGCCTGACTGACGCCAGCTCCCGATCCGGCCTTTGACATCAAGTGCGCCGACATCTGCGCGGTCTATCACGCCGCCGGAACGGCAGCACTGGCCGGGGTGCGCACCGTCTCGCTCGATGAGATGACCGGCATTCAGGCTCTGGAACGCAGTGCGCCAGGCTTGCCCCTGTGCTCGGGTGCGGTTGAACGGCGGGAGTTCGAGTATGTCCGCCACGGCACTCAAACCTTGATCGCCGGGTTCGACGTGGCGACCGGACAGGTGTTCGGCCAAATCGGCGATCATCGGTGTGAGACCGATTTTGCGGCCTTCCTGGAAGGAATGCTCGATGGCGCCGCACCCGATGTTCAGTGGGAGGTCGTGGCGGACAATCTGAACATCCACCTGTCCGAGAGCGTGGTCCGGATTGTCGCTCACCGCTGCGGTGTCACCCAGGATCTGGGGCGGAAACACAAGCACGGTATCCTAAAATCGCGCGCCAGCCGGGAAGTCTTCCTGCGCGATGCCGATCACCGCATCCGCTTCCATTTCACCCCCAAGCATGCCTCCTGGCTCAACCAGATCGAACTCTGGTTCTCCATTCTCGCCCGCAAGGTCCTGCGCCGCGGTTCCTTCACCTCGACCGAGGACCTCAAGGACAAGATCGATCGCTTCATCACCTATTTCGGGTGCATTTAAACAAACGACACGAAAGTCCCATAGGTTTGTGAGCAACCCCATAGCCCGCAACGCTTTCAGGCGGATTCCGACCTCCCGATCTCAGCCCGTCGGAAGCGGCTGATTTTTGGGACCCGCCAGACCGACGGAATCGAGCATTTTCTCGTCCGAGAAATCGTACTCTCCATGAAGGTTTATGTGCTCCCAGGTCATGACCGAGCCGTTGCGAATGGCGTCGATCAATTCGGCCTTACGCTCTTCGTCGTGCTGTGCGTTGAGCTCCCGGGAAAGGTAGAGGTAATTCCAGCAGACGATCGCATTCTTGATCAGCCGCCGGCAGCCTTCCGCGATCTCCTGATCCTCCTTCTCGCCCTGGATGAACTCGTGGTTGTGGCCGAACGAGATGGCCTTGGCAAACTTGTGTGAGTTCTCGACCTTGTTGAGTTGCTTCTCGATCGCCTGCCTGAACGCCGGATCATCGACATACTTGAGAATAAAGAGCGTTTTCGGAATTTTCCCGAATTCCTTCAGGGCCCGATACAAGGGATGCTGTCTGGCATGGGAGTTCAAGCGCTTGAAGAGCTGCGAGGCGGTCGTCACTTTCAGCCGGATGGTCGCGATGAAGCGCAGGATCTCGTCCCACTGTTCATGGATGGGATCCGGGTTGATGCACCGGTCCGGCATCAGCATGTGCCCCTGCTGCTCGTAATGCTTGCGATTCTTGAAGGCGTAGAGCCGCTGGCGCCCGAGGCCCTTGATCCGCGGCGCGAACGAGAAGCCCAACAGGTGCGTGGCGGCAAAAATGATGTCCGAGTAGCCGTGGGTGTCCGTCGAATGGATATTGCTTTTGACCACGTCATTGTGCATCAACCCATCGATCACGTAAGCCGCCTCGCGCTCGGCCGAACTGATCACGGTGGAGTGCCACAGCAAGTGGCGCATATCGATGAAACTGACGACACTGACGCCCTTGTCTTTGCCCAAATACTTGAACGAGTAGTTGGCGTTCAGGGAGTCCACGGCCACCTCGAACTTCTGTCCGTCGCTGGAGGTATGCAGCACATCGGGCTTCTGCCGGTACAGGTTCGGCAGGTCCATCCGATCCAGCACCTGCAGGATGCGATCATTGGCGCTCTGGACATTGGCCAGCGAGAAGTACCAGTTGACGACGCTGTCCAGTTCATTCTCGTTGATCTGCTTGGAGATCTGCGCCAGTTTCCGGTGACCGATGTCGCACCCGTAGCCAATGATGCCGGCGAAGAAGATTTTCTTGGGCGGCTTGGGGCGTTGGTATTTCAGTTGCCAGTGCTCGAACTCATCGAGAAAAACCGTGGTGTGATCCACGGTCGCGAGCACTTCGAGCAAGGAAATATACTTCTTGTCGGGAAGAAAGTCGCCCGGAGACAGACTGTCCACCGCTTCGAGTTTCGGTGTCGCCACATGGAAGGTGCCGTTGGCGCGGAATGTGAGGAAGGGATTGTCGCCGGCCCTGAACCGCGCATTGGTTTGTCCGTAGCACGCATCGAGTTCCTGATCGAGCCCCTCGAGCGTGGCGCGGCAATCGGCAAACCCCTCCAGCTGCGCCCGCTGCAGATACTCGTCCCGGCGCGCCGCCCAATCGGCTTTCGGGATCAGATAATCGTCCAGCGAGCGGTACTTTTCCGAGTGGACCAGGTTCAACGCCCCCGCTTTGACGGCGGCGGCAATCTCGATGTAGAGCAGTGCCTTGTAAAGCGATACGCGAAACTTGCCGTCCTGATTGAGCACGGCGGCCTGTTGCTCGGCGGACAAAAAGGCCACCGGCGCACTCTTGTCGACGGCGCCGGCCTTTTGCTGGTAATGCCGGATCGCTTCCCAGAGTGCCGGCTTGCGGCACTGGGCATCAAATCGCGCCTGCCGGACAATCTCCGCGACCCGGTTCTGCAGTTTCAACGATCGGTCTTCCAGCAGCGCATAGTAGCCGCGCCCCTGGTGGAGAGCCGTCATGTTCCGCTCGAAATCATCGAGCCGTTGCTCGACGGTGTTCTTCCGGGGCTCCTGTGTGTGCAAGGCGGCATCGATCGCCGCCACCTTTTGCTCGTCGGTCAACCGCTCGTCGACCACGATGCCCTGGATTGTCGACAAAGTCCCCAGGATACCGTGCCGGAGCCCGTCGATGAACTCGGAAACCGAGCGGTCCCGCCTCTCCCGCTCCTGGTAATACGACTCTTTATGCTCCTTCTCGGTCGCATTGAGGGCCGCCTGGACGGCGCTCAGCAGGGTGTCGATCAGGATATCCTGCAGCTTGAACGTCTGATAGACGATGAACGAGATCAAATGCAGATGGCGGTCTTCCGCGGACCGACGGGACACCTGGGGGATCTGGAACCGGATCACGGAGTACGCGTAGTAGCGGATGCCCTCGAAGCTCAAGGCTAACCGGTCGACTACCGGCTTCAGCTCAAGATAAAGCGCCCGCAGGGTCCCCAGGTCCGCCAGATTGGCTTTGATCTTTGACGGCTGGGTGGACTGATCGGGTTTTTTCAGCAGGGTGAGCCGGTATCGCCAGCCGTCGGCGGCGCCGGTCTCGGGCTCCTTCTCCAGCAGCGCATCGAGCCTCGTCCGCTGGCTGTCGGTCAGGCTGTCGTCGATGATCCGGCTCAGCGCACGCTGATGATGGGTAACCGCCGCGATGACCAGGGTGGCCAGCACGGCGTAGCTGGGCAGAGCGATTTTCCGGCGCGTCAGCACCTGAATGATGTCCAGCAGAAGCAGCTTGGGCCGGAACTGGACGCGCACCATCGTCGCGAGTTCCGCGGCCGCGAATCCCTTGGCCGCCTCATCGAAAGGGCTGCAGCCAAAGTGGCTCAGGATCAGGCGCTGGTGTCGGGCACAGGTCTCCTTGCTGTAGGTATCGATCTGAACCTCGCCAGCGTTCACCCCGATCTGCCGGGCGACGAACTCGATGTCCGCGGGGCGGAACTGGCGGGCGAAAAACTTGCGGCGGGCCTTGAAGTATCCCGCCACCACGAGAAAGCACACTTTATTGGTGGGAGTCCGTAAGCTCTCCAGGGAGTCGTTGAGCGTCACCGACAAGGCGAAGAACCGTTTGCGCTCCGCGCCATTGAACCGGGGAGCGGCTTCGAAAGCCTCCTGTTCCAGGACATTGAAGACTTTCATCCGGGCTATGGGGCAGTCCCACGCAATCGATGATGCCGAGGGTTGATCTATACTGAAACCGATCGTTTATCCGATAAGGGAAAATCAGTGAAAATGTCTGATATTCCGATAATCGGTCTTGTCGGATAAGTCTGGTTTTCAGATTTTCATCGAAGAGCGGGACAATGGCGAGGATGACGGCACCCCCGGCGCATACAACGCTCGCTTATCTGCGGGTGTCGACGCTGGATCAGGACATCGAAAAGAACAAGGCGGACATCCTGCGCTTTGCCAACCAGCACGACCTGGGACAGGTGCGTTTCGTCGAAGAGATCGCCTCCGGCCGGACGCCGTGGCGGGAGCGCCGGATCGCGGAGGTCCTGGAGGCACTGGGCGCTAACGACGCCCTGATCGTCGCCGAACTCTCCCGCCTGGGGCGCAGCATGCTGGAGTGCATGGAAATCCTGGCGCTGGCGACGCGCAAGGGGATCCGCGTCTACTCCGTGAAGGGGAATTGGCACCTCGACCAAAGCCTCCAGAGCAAGATCATCGCGCTGGCGTTCTCGATGGCGGCGGAGATCGAGCGGGACTTGATCTCACAGCGGACAAAAGAGGCCTTGCGCTTCAAGAAAGCCCAGGGACTGAAGCTCGGCCGGCCCCGGGGACCGGGCAAGAGCAAGCTGGATGCCTTTCGGCCGGAGATCGAGAGCCTGCTGGCGAACGGTTCGACGCGGAAGTTCATCGCGCAGCGCTATCACACCACCGAGGCCAATCTGCACAATTGGCTCAAGAAGCATGGCTTGAAGACCGCCAGGTCGAGCCCGCTCACCTGAAATGCTATGGGACTTTCGTGTCGTTTGTTTAAATGCACCCAAAATTGGCTGGTGTGCG
>JAICVE010000537.1 GCA_025935475.1 Nitrospira sp.
GCTCCATGATGATGAAACCGGCATCCGCCCTCGCATCCTTAGCCGGCACGACAAGATTGGCATGGGTAAATGCGCCTCCGCGGGGCTCGTAAAGCAGGAATTTGCGCAAGCCGTCATCGTGATGCATGAGCCATTGCTGTTGCTCTCGCACACTCCTGCCTGGCGGCGGCAGAACGCCACCCGTGATCACCTTGCCCACTTCTCCCTCGGCGTGCGCTCCGATGACCGTGATGATACGGCGGGCCCTCATTGTTCTGGAGGTATTTTCACGACGTTCTGGTTCGGATTGAGCGTGTATCCGGGTCCGATCAGCATGGGCTCCTGTGGGATCGTCGATTGATCGATATCGCTCTTGATGGTTTTCTCCAAATGCTCGATGACGTGTCCGCCGGGCTTGTCGAGAATCTCCACGACCACTTTATAGGGAATGTTCTTTTTGATTCCCTTCAGCGCCGGCGTGCGCAGCATGTACTTGCGCTGACCCTCTCGATAATTGTCCTTCACCACGATGACCGCTCCTCCCGCAGGGTCCTCAAACTGCCCCTGAATGATGCTTCCCTCCGGAAGTTTTCGTTCCGTGTTGATCACCACGCCATAGAACGCTTCGCCGATCCGATAATTGAACACGAAACCGCCACCAGCGAAAGATGCTCCAGGCTTTCCTTGATCCTCGCAAGCGGCGAGTATCAGCATGACTCCCAGCACCAATATCGGATTTCTCATAACTGGTAGTCCTTCCTGAGTGTGACTCCAAGAATCCCCTGGGGACGAATGATGAGCAGGCTCAGGACCATGGCGAATACTGCCACGTCCCGGTAGCCGAGGGGAAAAAAGGCTGCCCACAAGGTCTCGAGCAGAGCGAGCACGAAAGCCCCCGCCACGGCTCCCGCGATCGTTCCAAACCCCCCAATGATGGACGCGAACAGCGCCTTGAGCCCGAGCACCAGGCCCATGTAGAAGCTCACCCCACCATAATAGACGCCGACCGTGAGCCCGGCCGCACCGGCGAAAATTGCAGCCCCTGTAAAAGTGAGCGCCGTGATCCTGCGCACGTCGACCCCAAGGAGGGCAGCAAGTCCCGCATCCTCGCTGCACGCTCGCCAAAATCGTCCGAGCGCCGTCCACCGCATCAGAGCAAAAGTAGCGGCAAGAATAACAGCCGTGCCTGCCATGATGACGCCCTGCATCAGGCTTACGCGAACCATGAAGCCGCCTGCCTCATTTTCCAGAATGGCATCACCAAGCATGGGCTCGAGCCATTGTTCGCGACCCCCCGACTGCAGCCGCATGGCTTCCTGCAGCACGAGACCCAGACTTAATGAGACGATGAGAAGCGTCTGGCTTCGACCGCCGATCAGTGGTGCGAATAGACATCTGAGCGAGGCGATTCCCAGTGCTGCCGCGCAGGCAACGACCGCAACGCCCGCACCGGCAAGCGCCGCTTCCGTGCCCGAGCCCATCGTCAGCAAAATAATCGTGGCATAGACGGCAACGAAGGCGCC
>JAICVE010000148.1 GCA_025935475.1 Nitrospira sp.
ATCCAAGAGGATCGAGCAACACCAATTGCTTATCATGTACTTGGCTCTCTAATCCAAATGCATTTATTCGGGAACGAGTGCGGGGGTGAATTGGAAACACTATGGGTTGTTTTTGCGACAATTGTCGAATGACCGCAACAATGTTTCTGAATGTCTCTTCATTGTCCACATTGCTTGGGCGATGCAAGGTACAGAGCGTATATTCTTTTGCTTTTAGGCCGTGACGAGCCGCCAGCGAACGGTCTCGGGCCGCGTGTTCATACCTACGCAGTGTATCAATCATGATATTGCCGACCTGAAACACTCGATCACTGGGTATGGCTTCGCGTCTGAGATTCTCGTCGCCATCCTTTGAAGGAGTAAAAAGATAATCCGACAGTGCATCAGTCAGAACTCGATTCACTTCCTCCGGCATCGTACGATCGAAACTTCTCAGCCCGGCCTCGACATGGGCCACCGGAATACGGCATTTTGCCGCAGCAAGCGCACACGCGAGAGTCGAATTGACATCGCCCACGACAATGACACAATCCACGGAATGATTGGTGATGTAATCTTCGAAGGCGAGGAGGACCTTGGCCGTTTGTTCGGCATGAGTTCCCGATCCAGCCTTCAAATAGATATCTGGCGACGGCATTTCCAAGTCCTCGAAAAATGCTGCCGACATGAGATGGTCGTAATGCTGTCCCGTATGCACGAGCATAGCTTGGACGTCCGTGGCCTTCTTAAAGGCCTCCATCAATGGAGCAACCTTTACAAAGTTAGGTCGGGCTCCTGCCACAACGGCAAACTTAGTCATGACTGGTCCTCATGAGGTAAATAGCACGGCATACGGCGAAAAGGGATAGTGCAGCTGATCCTCGTATTCATAGCGCGTTGCCACCGTGTCCGCGTTCAAGCGACAGCCGGTCAAATCGTTCTGACATTCAATGCTTACCAGCTGGCCTCGCTGTATCTGTTTGGCTCCAGGCCTCGAGCCAGGTCTACTGAATCGGCACCACATCCGCCGTATCGATTTCCACCGCGGCCGCCTGCTGAATCAGACGCACCCCGAGAATCAAGCGATGCCTCTTCTCTTTACGAAGCAGAATCCCGTGAAGCCCCTGGAGCGGCCCCCTGATGACTTCGACTTTCATGCCCTCCTGAAGATAGGGGTGCGGATCATAGGGCAGGACGCTGGCGATCAACGTCTGGATCGCCGTGATTTCCTCATCAGGAATTGGCTCCGGACGCTGCCCGCCGCCCACAATATCGACGACGCCGACGGTCTTGAGGACCGGCAGCTTCTGATCTGAAGTGAAGCGGACGAAGCAGTAGCCCGAGAACAGTGGCACCTCGACCTCTTTCTTCCGATCCTTCCATTGACTGAGACGCTTGACGGTCGGCAGGAGCGGCTCGATCCCTTGTTGCGCGAGTTGGTCGCGCACCATCTTTTCATGCCGCGACCGCGTCCGCAGCGCATACCAATGCAGACCGGTGATTTGGCCAGATGTCGGCCCGGTAGACACAGCTTCGCCCTCTCACTTACAGCGCCCTGACCGCTCCCGATCCGTCACCCACACTCTACTGTCGAAAGCCCAACCTCAGCAGTTTCTCGCGAGGAATGCCGGACTGCACCAGTTGTTCTTCGTACGCCGCCGCATGGTCAAAATCGGCAATCAGGACTCGATCCAATTGCCACGCCGTAATCTTGTCCGGCGAAGAGACCGGATGCGAAAGAAACGTGTCGCGCGTGTTCCCATCGACGAATCCAATGCAATCGATGTTCATCTCCCGTAGCGCCAAATAGGCCAATTCTGCAAGCTCTCCGGTACCGCAAATCGCGACACGCTGCCCTTTGGTCCCTTCGAGCGAAGACAACATGTCTTTGAGGCGCCCTCGCATGTCGCGGTAGTAGGACAGCGAATATTGCATGTACTGGTACGTGAGGCGGGATTTCTCGGCAAATCCCTGTGGAGTGAGGAGATAGCGGATCCGATTGCGTTGAATGGTCGCGATTTTGATGTAGCCTTTACGCGCCAGACGCTTCAGATACAGGTTCGTCAGTCCAAGAGCGACCCCGAGCTTGGTCGCAAGCGTGCGTTGCGTGGCTCCGCCGTTGCGATCGAGCTCGCTTAGCAGTAAGAGATTGCGTTGGCCTTGTAAATCCATGAAAGATGCGGACAAACCGGCGAAGCGTTCACAATATGAACAAAACCAATAACTCTGTCAAGAACGAATTGGCCCCAGACCTTCAATGAACTTCGTTACCGGTCGGGATGACCGACTGTGAGGGAACCGCAAGCAGCGTCGACATTGGGAGCCATACCGTCTCCCCTACTAGGCGATGTCCAGCAGGCTTCATATGTAGGTCTGTCTCATAGAACAACGGCTCCTCAATCGCAGCCTGTCGGAACCTAGGCAATACATCAACCGTCGGGACGCCGTTGTTTGAGGCCCATTCTTTCAACATCCTTTGAGGCCGCTCGAAATCAAAGAGGCTCGGATCTTCCTGGCGGGCTGTCAAAAACTCCTGCATGAGCTTCGGATCAACTTGGAGATGGTCTGGTAACAAGACCAAGAGGAGGCGAATCCCTTTCCCGTGGAGTATGTCACGAAACTCAGTCAAGACCTGAAATGTTTTCTCCCATTGTAGGACGATCTCCTGCGGAGGGTGGACCAAGTAGATATCAGTACGCTGATCCAATTCCTCCAAATATTGTTTCCTTGTGCGGATTGGAATCCAGGGCACCTCTTTCGACTGAACCCGTCCCCGATTTGCCAGATATATACCTCCGACACGAACAACGTAGTTCAGGTGATGGTAGAGAAACGACCGATCTGGGCTGATGGCATCGTGGATGGCGTTTCCTGTCGAATGGACATAATAACTCTGCCCCGCGACGATAAGCGGTCTTTCCAAAGAGACACCTCGACGCGTGATGATGTCATTCCCCACATAGAAATTCAAAAGCACGAGGTCAGGCTTGAACTGAAGACCATAAATCTTGAGGAGATGCAGATAGAGAGGTGGTTCCCATCCGGACACGCCGAGATTAATGACTTCGCTTCTGGGCTCTTTGCCTTGTAAACGTTTCTCTAATAGCGTGGAAAAGGTTTCATCGTACGAGGCCCCTGCACCATATGTTTGTGAATCGCCTATGGCAAGGACCCGTATCGCAACATTGGTCCGATCGAAGGTACGCTCACGATCGCGAAATCCATGGCTATTCGTCCTTCCGATCGAGCCCAGTACCGGTTGATGGGGCGTAAGATGCGCCGGCGTGTGTTTGCCGCCGAAAAGTCCAAGACTGGCGAGGAAGGGATCCGCCAGCCGAAGCGATAGCTCTGCGAAGACAATAAAGATCAACAGATTAGCCAGAACGAGCTTCATGGTAGTGACGATGCGATTCGACTTCATGGCGCCCAATGCAGTTGGTCGGATCACCGCCGCGAGACTCCACACAAGAAGGAGGCCGGATGTGAGCAGTCCCTTATCCGTATGGTGTCCTTCGGGAGGAAGCGGATAATAGACCAGCAATACATACGCACCGCATAAAGCCCAGAGCATGTGGGTAATCGGATGCGATTTCGAGAGCAGTGCTCGCTGCGGCGAGTCGGCTGTGGCAGCGGATACTGCCGTCTTGCCCATCAGCAGGGCTGCCGCAATTAGCATGATCTCCATCCAGATGAATTTCTGTACCCGAGGAGGACTCGCAATGTTGGTCGCAGGCTTGGCCTGAGACACATAGAGGTGAAGATGGACGGCAGTAATCAGACAATATGATGTCGCGAGAGCAACTAGGCCGATTCCTGACCGGAGAGCTACCTTTGACACTCGATCTTAACTTTTTCTATCACACGATTCGCAGATCAAACATTCGCGTTGACCGGCGTCTCATGTGTTCTGACCCATGCATCCAACGATACGGTTCTGCTTGACCGCTTGGATAGTTAATTCGGTGCCATAACCAAGACGACCGGCCACGAACGATATTGGACCGGCAATCAACCAATCGATGAGCTTCCGGAAAGGCACCTCTCTCCCGAACCGGCGCTTCCACGCCCGATCCAGACTGGCCATAAAGAAGACGGAACTGACTGCTGTGCGGGCCACATGCGCCGTGAAGCCAGCTTTGGCGAGGATGGCCGTCAGACTTGAGTGGTCAAAATGGTAGAAATGTCTGGGAGGATCTAGCTGAAACCACCAGCGGCCGAAGAGTTTGAACTCGAGACTGTGGGCGTTAGGCACGTGGATGACTAAAAGGCCGTCATCCTTGAGAAGCCGGTAGATCCGCCGCAAGGCATCAACTGGACTGGGAAAATGTTCAAGTGAATGGCTCATGAGCACAAGGTCAAACGCGCCGGAAGGAAACGGTGCCGACTCGACGGTGCCTGCGTGGATCTGTCCCTTGGTCAGCTCGCGGGCATGAGCGGCGGCGATCTCGCTGATCTCGATCCCGTGAGGCTCCCATCCCTGGTCCTGCAGGGACTTCAAGTTCCCGCCGGCCCCACATCCGACATCCAACACCTTCCCTTGCCCCCTCCAGGGTAACGGGTAGCTTCCTTTCAGTTCCCGCCATGTCTTGTCCGGCCACAACAGAAGTTTCCTCACCGGCCGCCACCGGACGGATCCACCAGATGACGGGTAGCCGTAGTAGTCCTCCAACACCCACCGCTTGAGTTGGGCGGAAATCTTCTTGGCCCGCCGCTGCAATAACGGTCTCTCCTTGGCGGACACGGGAGGATAATAGACCGGCGGGTAAAACGATCCGAGCAGATCTTCAGTGGGGCGCGGATTCAGATAGATGAGACCGCAGCGCTTGCATCGTACGATCAAGAACTCGTCATCTGTGACATTGAGCATCAAATCCCGCTGGCTGAGGATGACCTCGCAGTCATTCGAACGACAGAGGTCGCAGAGCACCCGTTCCATGCCGGGTTTCACAACTTCCTGCTCACAGGTGTATGCCATCAAATCCTTAGTTACGACAGCGTGCGTGGTGTAGGCTCGATTTGACGAACCGCCGCTGCCAGGACTTCCTCGACCGTGATCAGCTTCATGCAGTTGTCCTCGCCTCTCCGGCAGGTTGGATGAAAGCAAATTCGACAGTCAAGTCCTTTATAGATCGTTTCGGCTCGCCCGCCGCGCGGTCCCCATTCCAAGGGATTCGACGGCCCAAACAGCCCGACCACCGGCGTTCCCACCGCGGCCGCGATGTGCATCGCGCCGGTGTCGTTCCCGATAAAGAGCGTGGAGCGTTTGAGCAGCGCCGCTAGCATTCTCACATCTGAACGGCCGGCGATGCTCAACAGAGGGCTCTTCGCGTGATCGACAACCGCCTGCGTCAGCGCCGCTTCCTGAGGGCTTCCAGCCACGAGGACCTGGCAGCCGAAGCGGTCGTGCAAGCGATCGGCGACCTCCGCAAAACGCTGAGGAGGCCAGGCCTTGAACCAATATCGGGCGCCCGGCTGGATCACCACCCACGAGCGGTCCTTTGCGAGGCCCAGCTGGACGGCCAGTTGGTCAACGCGTGCGACGTCTTCCGGCCCCAACCAGATCTGCGGAATGCGGTCTCGGGGCTCAATGCCCATGGGGGCAAGAGCCGCCAGGTCTCGTTCGATACGATGCGCCCCGGTACCGCCCGTGACGACGGTCGTGTAACAGTGCCCGGTCCAGCGCTGCTCGGCATTAAAGCCGATGCGAACGCTCGCGCCACTGATCCATGTAAGAAATGCCGCCCGATCGCCGTCGGTCAGATCCACGACGGTGTCAAACCGCCGGCGTCGAATGTCCAAGATAAAGCGGCTCTGCTGCAGAATCGAGCCGCGGTCCAGCGGAAGAATCTCGTCCACGTGCGGATTTCCTCGCAGGATATCATCCGTGCCTCGGTTCACCAGGACAGTCAGCCGCGCCTCCGGAAAGGCCACTTTGAGCGCATGGAGCGTCGGTGTCGCCAGGAGCACATCCCCTAAATAGCGCAACTTGATCGCGAGAATATTCCGAGGAATCATGCCTACGGTCTACCGTAAGAGTGAGGCATACAGGTCGTAGGTTTGCAAGGCCGAGTGAGCCCACGTGTATTGTTTGACCCGGGCAAAGCCTTTGGCTTTGAGCGAGGCGCACAGGGACTCGCTCTCGAGCACTTCGATCATGCGGTCTGCGAGCTCACGGGCATTATGCGGGTCGACGAGCAAGGCCGCCTCCCCAGCCACCTCGCCCAACGCGGTCGTCTTCGAAGTGATGACCGGCGCGCCACACGCCATGGCCTCCAGCACCGGCATGCCGAATCCTTCATAGAGAGATGGGAACAGGAACAGGTCGGCGTAGGAATAGAGCAATTGCAAGTCGTTCTGCGACAAACGGCCGGGGCACAGCACCCGGTCGATCAACCCATACGACTTAGCCGTCGCCTCGTAGGAGCCAAACGAATGTGTGGGTGACCCTACCAAGATGAGCGTTCTGCCTTCGAGATGCGGCCGTATGAGAGACACCGCTTCGAGCACGAGACGGTGGTTTTTTCGGGGATCAGCGCCGCCGACAAACAGGAGGAACCGGTCGGACGCGAGCCCGATCCGCTGCTTCAACGCCATGAACGCGCCGGCATCGTGGCGGCGGGAAAAGTCCTCGGACACACCGTTCGGAATCACCACAATCTGCTCGACGGATAAGCCGAACAATTCGATCAGTTCGCGGGCGGAAAACTTCGAGACGGTGACGACTTTTCGTGCGCGCCGGGCGGTCCGCTGCG
>JAICVE010000371.1 GCA_025935475.1 Nitrospira sp.
ACCGGCCGAGCAAGGCCGAAGCGGACATTCCCGATTTGAGACGCCGGAATGTGCTGGCCTTGGCCCGCCGTTGCCAGGTGCCGGAAACCCACAGCCTCCACGTCGCCGCGCTGGCCTTGCGGCTCTTCGACCAGACCAAGCGGCTCCATAACCTGGGAGACACTGAGCGGGACTGGCTCGAATTTGCGGCGATCCTTCATGACATCGGATACCTCATCAATGAACGCTCGCATCACAAGCATACGTATTACTTGATCACCAACAGTGAGCTGGGCGGCCTTTCCTCCGAGGAGCTCACGGTGATCGCGAATATCGCCCGTTACCACCGGCGGGCGCATCCGCACAAAAAGCATGAATCCTTCGACGACCTCACACCGAAGCTGCAACGGACGGTCCGACTCCTATCGGCGTTGCTTCGGATCGCTGACGGTCTGGATCGCACCCACTTTTCGATCGTCAAGACCGTGGATGTCAAAATCGGCGCCACGATTAAGATTATTGCTCATGTGACCGGCGATGCCGAGTTGGAAGCCTGGGCCGCGAAGGGGAGGGCCGACCTATTTGAACGGATCTTCCGTCGCCGGGTACAATTAACCCTCAAGGCGCAGGAGGACGACGCATGAGCGAGCAGCCGCCAATCAGCACTCCCCCCCACCCCTACCCGGGCAAGTTGATCATCGTCGAGGGGATCGACGGGTCCGGCAAGAGCACCCAACTGCTCCTCTTGCACAAGTGGCTCGAATCAAAAGGTCATAAAGTCTTCTTCACCGAATGGAACTCTTCAGAACTCGTCAAGGACACGACCAAGCGCGGGAAGAAGAACAAGAGTCTCACCCCCACCACGTTTAGTCTGCTGCATGCGACCGATTTCGCCAGCCGCCTCTATCACGAGATTCTGCCGCCGCTCAAAGCCGGCATGCTCGTGCTGGCCGACCGGTACATGTACACGGCCTTTGCGCGCGACGTGGTCCGCGGGGTCTCGTCCGAGTGGGTCCGAAAGCTGTATAGTTTTTCCATCAAGCCGGATATGGCCTTTTATTTCAAGGTCCCGATCGAGGTGGCGATTTCGCGCCTGCTCGGCGGCACGCGGGGGCAATTCAAGTATTATGAAGCCGGCATGGACATGAACCTCAGTCAGGACGTGACCGAAAGCTTCCGTACCTTTCAGTCACGCATCCTGGCGCAATACGACAAGATCGTGGACGAATATCAGCTCATCACGTTGGATGCCACCAAAGACATCGCCAAGCAGCAGGACGCCATGCGGCGTCTCGTCGACGAAGCGTTGAAAGATTACAAACCGAAACGGGGAACTCATGGGAGACGCTCACTATTTTGGCGACGGTTTGACGTACCTAAATCCGAGTGACCTCAAGGGCAAATTGATTGCCATTGAAGGCACCGACGGCGTCGGCCGCTCCACCCACATCGAGTTGCTTCAGGAGTGGCTCGAAGTGCAGGGGTACGGGGTCATCACCACCGGCTGGACGAGATCAAATCTGATGTCCAAGACGATCGAGGTCGCCAAAGAAGGCAACACGATCGATCGCTGGTCGCTCAGCCTCCTGTATGCCACGGATTTCGCCGACCGGCTTGAGCACGAAATCATTCCAGCATTGCGCTCGGGGTTCATTGTGTTGGCCGACCGCTATATCTATACCGCCTTTGCTCGCGACTTCGTCCGCAGCGCCGACCGCAAATGGATCAGAGATGTCTTTGGCTTCGCGTTGGTGCCGGACCTGGTCTGCTATTTACGCATCGACGTCGAAACGCTCGCCTTGCGCGTGATCGAAACCAAGGCCATGAACTATTGGGAGTCCGGTATGGACCTACGGCTGGGAAACGATCTCTACGATAGCTTCAAAAAGTATCAGTCGCTGCTGATTGAAGAATTCGACAAGATGGCGATCGAGTTCAATTTCGAGGTCGTGGATGCCCGCAAATCCCTTGAAGACATCCAAGACGAGCTGCGGTCGAAGATCCAACAACTGCTCACCGAGGAAGGGCTTGCGCGGACGGCACCGGTCGTCGAAGATGCGCAGCTCTAGCGGCAGCGCGTCTAGGCTTCCAGCTTCGCCTTCTTTTTTCCCAACGCTCTCAATTGCCCCGGTTCCATCCACCACCGCAGCACTCCCCGACCGATCTTGGGATGTTCGGACAGCTCGATCAGGCAGGCGCCAGCCTTCTTGAAAGGAAACGCCGACAACGGCTTTCCCGCAAGCATGATGCTGGCTGCCAGGCCAAGATGAGGTTCATGGCCCACGCAGAGCACCGTGCATTCCGGCGGAAGATCGCGAAACACGGCTAAGAGCCGCTCCGGGTTGGCATCCGGCAACAGTTCATCGACACGCTTGATCGCGCTCTGAATGCTCATGGAGGCCTGAAGGATATCCGCGGTCTCCACAGCACGCACCAGCGGACTCGAAAAAATGTACGTGGGCTGCATCTCCAGCCATCTCAACCCCACCGCTACCTGTGACACGCGCTTGACGCCGCGTTCGGTCAGCGGCCGGTCGGTGTCCGGACCATCCCATTCCTCACGTTCCACCGCAATGCCATGACGAAACAACACACAGTCCATTGCTGCTCCCTTTTAAATTGCTGCCCCATCCAACAAGCCCACGCGACAAAACCGCGTGCGTATTGCTCCCAAGATCCGCTGTCGAAGCTCCGGCCGGAATGGCTCCAGCGCCTCGCCTTCCAAGTACCGATCAACCGTCGGCGGTAACCGCCGCCACCACGCGTTGGCAGAGTCCCGCGCCCCTGCCGCAGCCGGGCCTCCGCCCGCCAGGACTTTGATCACTTCACGCTCAAAGAACTCCACATGCACTTGCTCATCGTCCAAGATGGAGGTCAATTCCGGCTGCACCTGGACGAGCAATTTGGCAAACTCGAGTCCCAAGGCCTCGTAGCCGAACAACTGGATCACCAGGGCCCACCATTGGCTCGGCATGCGAGGAAGTGTGGTCCGGATGTGCGATCGGACTCCTAGCCTGGCCTCGAACTCCTGAAGATGCTTCGCCTCTTCTTCCTCATGCCGGAGCAGAAACGAGAGCACGCCGGCAGGCACATCCTTCGCTTTCGCAGACCGCACTGCCCATAGCGCCATCGCTTCGGCCTTCAGAAACCGTTCGAGAAGCGGAGCTTCGCAGGAAGGTGGCAGCAAGAATTC
>JAICVE010000187.1 GCA_025935475.1 Nitrospira sp.
AGAGGTGTCTCGGCACTGTGACCAATCAAGGTGAAATCAAAGGAGATGGTACGATCCTGCTTCGTAGGCGTGAACCAATACAGAACCGGTTGCTCGTGGAGCGTCAGACCGACATGTTCCGGAGCTAAGAGACTAATGACCGGCACACTCTTGTTCATTCCACGGGTTCCTCCGCCCCTCCGTAGACCTGGCGCTGGAGCGCCCTTTCGCGGAGGCTGATATATGGCGGTGTGAACGACTTGTCCGCCTTGCGATTCCTTGACTACCGAGTGTTTGATACTTCCCTGATCGTCTGCCGTTCCCATGAGAGGGTGGCTGACGACAACGCCCACTGTGATGCACCATATCGCCATGTGCCGTTTCATACGTTGCCTCCTGTGTTACGTGGCAATGCGCTCCCGGCTGTGAAACACGACACCTACTGCTTGCATTGAGAATGAATGAGTTATAGAACGTGACAAGAAAAAACCGGCTGAGTCTATCAGAAATGCTGCTTGTGCGTAAAGAAACCGGATCGCTGGAAAACCGGGGAAGGCCGAAGTCAAACGCCGCCTTAGGGGAAGAGGCTAGTTCGCTCGGCGCCTTCACTCTTCACCGAGTCCCTAGCTTCGTGCTTACCTCGTCACGTGGTAAGGCACGTCCGTGACCAAAACTCGATCCTTGAACAATGCATGAGAGGCGGGACGCATGAAGCCAAGCAACTAGGGGCATGTGCTGCGACTTGGACGTTCAGCCTTGTACCGAAAAGAATGAAGCGAAGCCTCTTCGGACCTTTTCATGGGCATCCATTTTTGACCTTCTATTGTAGGATGTTTGACCTCGACACGGAGTAGATCTGACAATCCGTCCGCAACTCACAATGCTCTTCAGCGTCGGAATCTGCTACCATGCTGCTACCAGGGACAGGAAAATTGGCCCCCATTGGCCCCATGTTAAGAGCATCAGACTTTGGAACCGTTGGTCAGATGAATATGGATCCGCGCCAATGGACATCTGAGAGGCCGACGAAGTCAGGGTTTTATTACTATCGTCAATCAAACGATGAAGATCCTATTGTCTTAAAGGTAGAAGTACTAGATGACCGTAAAGGTGTGGTATGGCTACTTGGCGATAATGCCTCAGAACCACTTGAACAATGTCACGGTGACTGGGCCGGCCCGATTGAGCCGCCAGGATGATTGCACTATTCGCCGTTGGTATTAGGAGATAAAGGTGAAAAGATTGATGATTACTCGCTGGCCTGGTGAAGAAAGGTCTGATTCCGATGGTTCAAAAGTCTTTGGATGCCGTACGGTTATCGGGAAAGAGGATGTCCATCCTGGCGCAGAACCCCTCGTCATTGTCCCTGAGGCATCGGTCAGTGGTGACATGCATCAAAAGCCGCCTCGATCGCCGGTAATAAAGTGTCGTTACCGGATTCTTTCGTCAGATACACGGAGCTTCCCGCCTCAGTCATTGCTTGAACCATTTCCTGCGATTCATGAATGGAAAGCCCTACGATAGCCACCTGAGGGAACTCCGTCTTGATTTGTAGTGTTGCTTGAATGCCACTCAATTGCGGCAGGGTGATATCCATCAGGACCACATCAGGTCGCAATTCACGCACGAGCTGGACTGCACTCTTCCCATCGCCTGCTTCACCCACTACCTCAATGTTATGGTAGGAGCCCAGAAAGCTCCGTATGCCCGTTCGTAGGAATTCATGGTCATCAACAATCAGCACCCGAATGCGAAGCCTCGGTTCTGTCATCTCCCTGCCTCTTCCTTTTGGTGGGTCAAGTAGCCTTAGGCCTGCCTACACCTCTTTGCAGGTTCTTCTGATCGCAGCTGTGAGACGAAGGATAAGCATGCTCGTAAATTGGCGTCGATGAACCTACGCTACAGGATGGACCGGCTGTATTAGGAAGTTTCATAGGGCCATTGTGCGTATCATTCAGTTTTCGACTCGTTTATAAACGGCAGTCACGCCACGTGGCCTTAGGCGGAAATACTAGAGACGATGGAATCATATCGATTCTCGTTAGGACTTTGGCGATGGGTCAGGCGAGACGGGAATGGCAGTCAAACATCGAAAAAGCCTGTCGCAGACTTGGATCAATTCCTTGCTATCAAATGGCTTAGCTAAGTATGCGTTGGCGCCGCTGCGCATGGCCTGATCGAACATCTGCCTGTCGTGACTGGCCGAGATCATCAAAATGGGAACATCCGAACACTGACTGCGTAGCCGACGAAGCACCTCAATGCCGTGAACGATCGGCAGTTCCATGTCCAAGATCACGCCAGTAATAGGGCTACGTTGGGTTTCCAGGGCAAAGAGCGCGAACGCGGTTTGACCATCGTGAGCGGTGATCACGTCGTACCCATCGGCCTGCAGGCGGTCTTGTAAGGCCTCGCAGATATGCGGTTCGTCATCAACGATGAGGAGGCGAGCCATTGAGCGTGCTCCAAAGCTCCGTCTTTCTGAGCCAATACACCAAGCCCTCGCGGCGAAGCTCGACCATTCCACGGCGACTGAGACTGTCCATTGCCATGAACAACTGCGTCCAGCTGAATTCCGGCGCCTCCTCCATGACCTCTTCGACGGTATACGATTCTCCATCTCGAAGGAGATCGATGAGGCGTGATTCAGGCGTACTGAGTTGATGAGTGATGTTCTGAGACCGCGCTGCCGGCGTCATCGGTCATACCTCTCTTCTTTCACAGGTGTCGAGGATGGGTCGATGACCAGCAGCATGCCTCGCATGATCGGATGCAACTCGCAGTGGTAGGCATAGCGGCCGGGAGGCAGGGGGGCGACGAGGAAGCTACTATCAGGGGGAATAGCGATAGATTGAAGTGGGCATGGTTCCTCGTCGATGCATGCATCGTGTCGAACACTATGGGGAGATGCTGTGGCATTGACCCAACGAATCTGCATGCCCATGGGCACGACAGCCACCGGGGGTTCATAGTACGGCGCGCTCGATTGAAAGACGATCTCTATCACAGAATTGAAGGCAGCGGTCTCAGGTGATGCAGCCGTGCCCGAGATGAGAACGATGGCCAGGATTGAGAGTGTGCGCGCGATGAAATCTCCTTCAGATCGCATCATGGTGGTCTCCGCCCCGCTCTTGACAGGACGACACCCTATACCTAGGTGAGATAAGGATTCGATAGGGAGATGGGGGCGCTTCTTATAAAGAAGTCGTAAAGAAGGCCGAAGGACCACCAGACGTGGCGTGCTTGGTATCAACCATCCGCGTCCGTGCAAAATCGATATCCAACTCCAGGGTCGGTGAGAATAAATCGCGGTCGGCCCGGCTGTTTTTCGATCTTTTTCCTGAGCTGACCAACGAAGACACGCAGGTATTGAGCCTGATCCACGTACGCTTGTCCCCAGACTTCCTGAAGCAACATGCGATGGGTAAGCACTTTCCCGGCATGTTCAATCATGTATTTCAAGAGATCATATTCGGTGGGAGTCAATCTGACCGGCTGACCCTCGAGACTCACCTCCCGTCGGTCGAAGTTCACCGAGAGACTCCCTGCGACAAAGATCGGAGCCGCGCTTGTGGCACCGGCGGCCCTCCGCAGCAAGGATCGTATTCGAGCGAAGAGCTCTTCCATCCCGAATGGCTTCGTCATATAGTCGTCAGCGCCGCTCTCGAGTGCATGAACCTTCTGTGCTTCTTCTCCAATGGCTGATAACACGATAATAGGGAGTGTTGAAACGGCGCGGAGCTTTTGTACCACTTCGATGCCTCCCATACCCGGCATCAGCAGATCGAGGATGAGAAGGTCCGGCCGTTGGTTTTCAAATGCCATGATCCCCTGTTCGCCTGTCTCGGCCGTATCGACAGCGTATCCTCGAGTTTCAAGATTCACTTTGAGCCACCGGCGAATGGGTGCTTCGTCGTCCACGACGAGAATGCGTGCACCGATGCTCATGACGTCCTTTCCACCGACAGCAGGGAAATACTGTGGGGTCCCTCGCCCATCGGATTTACGAAAGGCAGTCGGAAGAGAAAGGTGGTCTCGCCATACATTGATCGGGCACTGATTTGGCCGCCATGAGCTTCGATGATGCTTTTGCAAATAGCCAGTCCAAGACCAGTCCCTGGCGGTCTAGACGACTGCGTCGACTCTAATCGATAAAAGCGCTCAAAGATCTTCTCAGTCTCATCGGGAGGAATGTCCTGACCAGTATTCGTCACGGACATTTCCAGTTCTCTGTCCCTGACTGACGCGGCAAGCCGAATGGGGGAGCCGGGAGAGGAAAATTTCACAGCGTTCTCCAGCAGGTTCACCAGTACTTGCTGAATTTGCACAGCATCCACTGAAATGGGGGGAAGATCCGGCGCAAGCTTTATGTCGAGGGGCCGATCTTTGATAAAGACGTCGAGGCGACGGATCGCTCCTTCGACGAGGTCCTCCAAAACGTTCCATTCACGGTGCGGTTGTAACGTCCCGGCCTCCAAGCGGGACATGTCCAACAGATTGCCGACGAGTCGATTCAAATAATCGACTTGCTCCTCGATGGTTGTCACGACCTCTGCACTCACTCGACTCTGTTCCCCATCAGAGCGCAAGCTAAACAGCATTGATTTGATCGTGGTCAGCGGTGTGCGGAGCTCATGGGAGACCGAGGACAATAATGACGACTTGATCGCATCGCTTTGCCTCAAGGCATCCAGTGTTTTCGCTTGGCTGACCTTCAGTGCTTGTTCGGCCGTCAGGAAACGCCAGGTCCCTAAGACGGCCAGCGTCACTACCAGGAAGACGACCACGACCTCCCATCGGATCAGCTGTTGGATGCGCGCTTCAGAGTGTTGAGTCAACAGGGTCACGGCATCATTGGCCGTGGTGAGCAAGGCAATATTGTCCTCGAGGAGTTTCTTGCGGATGGTCTCACGGGTCGCGATCGGCCGAGCGGCAAGAAAGGCTTCGGCAAGGTTTGCAAATTCCGCCAGTAAACGCCCTTGTTCGAGCAGTTTCGAACGGATTTCTGCCGTGGGAGCTGCAGGGAGTGACACAGTGTTGACAAACTGAGTGCTCGTGGAACCTCCGTCGATCAGGACACGGAGACGTTGCTCGAGTAGAGCCCGCGTCTCCTGATGGTGCACCGCGGCGCCTTGGGCGGCCAACAGCAGCTCCTTCATGTACCGTTCCAACAACATACGCTGACGTCCGGCCATATCGATGGCCAGCGCGTCAGATTCTCGATAGTGAAGAACAGTTAATGTGAGAGGAATACTTGCAAGAGCTGTGATGATAAGCAGGCCCAGAATCCCCGTCATCGACCAGCTGTGATTCCGATTCCTGCTCGACCGAAGAGCCGTGGCCCCATCCATAGCGACCTCTAGGTAAGGCATCTTACCAATGATACAACAGATTCCTCCAGCCTCACTCAGCCCTTCAACCACTGGTAGCACATTCCGTTGGAGGGTCTTTGATACTTTCATGCTGACTCGCGCAAGCACGGCCTGAATCCTTTCCCTCTTTTTTGTGCTAGCACCCTGCTGCCAGGACGGGGCAAACCACCCCAACTGGTCCAATCTTCTGAGCCCTCGGATTTGTGGCTTCTTGTGTCAAAGAAATAGAGCCACTGCACTGATCAGTAACACAACAAACAGCAGCGCCATGCAGATGGCAATGACGGCCGTTGACAGATGTTCTGGCGATGCTCCTGCGCCATGCAGTTCATCCACTATTTTCTTTGCCCAATTCATCATGGTCACCTCGAATACAGGAGATGTCCGTTTCACCTTATCCCGTCTGAGGTCGTGATGATACGTACATCTACCTCGCTCGCTTAAACAAGTCCCCCCGCCCCCTCGTACCTACGGTCTGCCCGCTTCGCTACGATCCCTTCCCCGATCCAACTGACAGGCTAACCAATAAAGCGCGGCGGTCCCATTGCCGCGTGTATGGGCTGACCGCAACGCCTTTCGGGCCAGCAACAACGGAAGTTGTCTTAAGTCTTCCCCGTAGAGCAAATGGAAGCGAGGA
>JAICVE010000309.1 GCA_025935475.1 Nitrospira sp.
CGGGGAAGCCATGGATTTTTTGTGCTTGCGGCGGCATTGTAGGATTCCAGATGGACAAAAGCAAACGCCGGTGGCGATCTGGCGCACCTGAGAAACGCATGGTAATGTGTACAGTGACTCTCAAGGAGGTGATCCCATGATCACTCAGCCTGCGACGTCCTCCCGCTCCTTCCTCCGCCGATTGTTCCTGCTCAGTGAGGCAATGCTGGGAATGGCTCTTCTCGGCCTCCCCGCTGAAGCCGCAAGTCCTCAGGTGCCTTGGGAGTGCTCGAACTATACAGACGAGGCGCAGACCCGCTGTCTGAATGCCTTCATCGAGCATCAGCAGGAGCAGATCGCGCAGCTCGAAGGCCGGGTCCAAGCGCAGCAAGATCTCGTCGGACAGTTGAAGGGTCAGGTAGACCGACAAGCTGCGGCCACGGGACAGCTTCAACAGCAGCTGTCGCAGCCGCCCGTTTCCACCGCCATCGTGCCGTCTCCCTATGTCTATCCGTACACCTATACGTACCCACCGGTGGGCATCGGGTTGTATCTGGGGCGTCCATGGGGCGTGCCAGGCTACTACGGTTACTATGGCCGTCCTTATTGGGGGCCCCGTTTTTTCTACCGGCACTATGGCCGACGCTGGTAGCCGTTCACCGCGAAATTACCAATCGGCTCCCAATCGGTTGACGACGACTTCCGGAACCACTGCAAACTTCCCTAACGTGCAAAGATAAATGGCCGTTTCCGCAATATCGAACGGACTGATTTTTTCGCTGTTCAAGATTTTCTCAGGCGTCGAGTCGACCAATTCATCGGCCACTCCTCCAGGACAGATTGCGGACACCTTGATATTGAACGTCCGTCCTTCATCCGCCAACGCCTTCGTCAGGGCCATCACCCCGTGCTTGGAGGCGCTGTAGATTCCAGTCCCCGTCCAGGCTTGCACGCCAGCCACGCTGGACATGTTAATGATGACCCCGCCGCCCTGAGCTTTCATGTGCTTGAACGCCGCTCTGCAACAGAAAAATGTGCCGCGTAAATTGACATTCATCACTTCGTCAAAGGCGGCTGCTGTGGTTTCCGCGATTCTCCTGCCACCGAAGATGCCGGCGTTGTGGACCGCAATGTCAAGGCGGCCATATTGCTGCCAGGCCTTGTCATAGAGCATGTCGACCTGGGTTTCGTGACTGACATCGGCCTGAATGACAAAGGCCTCGCCGCCATTGCGGCAAATTTCCTTGGCCGTCTCCTCACACAGCGTCTTTCTTCTCGCCGTGACGACAACTTTAGCTCCTTCCTCGCCAAACCGAAGGGCGATGGCTTTGCCGATGCCGCTACTACTGCCGGTGACCACTGCCACTTTGCCAGTCAGGCGCTGCATTTTAGTCCTCACTTGTGTGAAACATCGGTTTTCTTTGACAAATTTGGCAGATGCCCGTAGTTTTATCCTGGGAGAGAGTTCGTAAGCGCGTAAGCAGCAATCCTAGTCAGTTTCCCTGTGTGCAGGTCTATGAACAAGCGCCAGTATGGACGTTGTATTGTCGAATTCCCCGGGCGAGTTGCCGGAGATTATGAGGGCACGGGAATCGTATACAACCTGGGCGTGGGGGGTTGCAACATCGTGATGGATCGCCGCTGATAATCGGGGCGATGGTGGCGTTTTCTTTCAATACTCCCAAGCGGCCGGCTCAACACCTGCCTAATCTGGCAGCAGCTGCCGCCTAGGCACTCGTCAAGAAGGACGTTCATTGTGGTCACTCGCAAGCACCGTCGTTTCCTCGTCAGCATGCCGAGCGTCCTGGTTCAGCGCGATCAGTTTAGGCACAAAGGTTCCATCCGTGACCTCTCGGCGAAGGGCTGTCGTGTCGAGAGTCTAGTTACGCCTTTCACTGGAATGCAGGTGACGCTGCTCTTGCAGCTGCCGGGAGAGGCCGTCCCGCTAAAAATCGAGAATGCCGCGGTGCGCTGGTGCGGATCCCAAGGCATTGGTATGGAATTCCTCGTCGTCGCAGAACCTGAGCAGGCGAGGTTGGGCCGGTTCATCCAGCAGCTGGAAAAGACCGCTCCTCCGAGCTAGCGTCTCAGCGGTTTGCATTTCTCAGCCGCCCTCCGTATTCTCTCCCCGACATGGATCTCTCCTCGCTGACGCCGGAGCAATTGAAGCAATTGGTGCATGGGCTGGTCGATGACCGACTGCGTGAACTGATCGGCGATCCTGATTTAGGCCTGGAACTGGGCGAGGTGCTGCGCGCAAGACTCAAGGCCTCTCTCGCAAATAGCGAACGGCTGTCCGGCGAGGAGCTGGCTGAAAAACTCGGGCTTCGCTGGTAAACAGCGATGCCCTGGTATCGACTGACGTTTCAGGCAGGCGTCGTTCAAGACCTTGCCCACGCCGGCCTACCGATGGCTCAACGGCTCCTTGAAAAGACCAAGTGGATCGCTTCCAACGTTGAAAACCTTCGCCACGAGGTAATGCCTGATTTGCCGGGATTACACAAGTACGCAGTCGCCGATTGGCGGATCTTCTACGCGATTCACCGGAATCAGGGACTGGTGGACATCCACGCCATCATCCATAGAAGCGCTTTGAAGCGATGATTCAGATGAGGCGGTGTGACAGATCGGCGACATGCAAGCGGAATGTCCCATCGACGACATCATCCACATATCGGTGCAACGCGTCCTTCACGACGGGAAAGGCGATGTCACCCCACGGAATGTCCTGCCGCTCGAACAGCCGTACATCTAGACTTTCCACGCCCGCCTCAAAGACTTCCGCATCCAGATGGCCGATGAACGTCAAGTACACCTGGCCGATATGGGGTAGGCTGAGCACCGAATGCAACCTCACAATGGTCACTTGCGCTCCAGCCTCTTCCAGTGTTTCTCGCCTGGCCGCCTCCTCGGTTCCCTCGCCGATTTCCATGAATCCCGCGGGATAGGTCCAGAGACCGGACTTCGGTTCAATGGCACGACGGCATAACAGGATTCGCCCCTTCCATTCGGCGATGCACCCTGCCACGATCTTCGGGTTATGGTAGTGAATGACCTGGCACGAGTCGCAGACAAATCGAGGAAGATTATCGCCTTGAGGGATCTTTTGCGAGACGGATTTTCCGCATTCGCCGCAATACTTCATGGCCGCCATGCCGGTAGAAAAGCCTCGGCTCATGGATAGCACAAAACACCGATTTTTTGCACCCTGCCCGCGCGGGTTGGAACAGGTGCTCGACCAGGAGCTCCGCGCGCTGGGGATCCCCCTCACGGCGGCAGCGGCAGGGGGCGTCAGATTCCAAGCGCCCTGGTCTACGATGTATTGGGTCAATCTCTGGAGCCACATCGCCAGCCGGGTGCTCTGGGAGGCCGCTCATCGGCCATATCGAACCGAGGATGACGTCTATCGGGCCGCTTACGAGGTGGCGTGGCCCGACTGGTTCTCCTCTTCCAACACCATTAAAGTGAGAGTGACAGCCCATCGCTGTCCGCTTCCCAGTCTGGACTTTTTGACGCTACGGATCAAAGACGCCATTTGCGACAAGTTTCTCGCTGCAGCCAGAAAGCGCCCGACGGTGGATACCCACCATCCCGATATCCGCATCGACGCATTCATTGACTCAGAATTCGTCACTTTATATCTCGATACATCCGGAGAGCCGCTCTTCAAACGGGGCTATCGACTCAACACAGTGGAGGCGCCGCTGCGGGAGAATCTGGCAGCCGGCCTCCTGCGGCTCGCCGGCTGGACGTCGGACGAAGTC
Organism: Nitrospira sp.; assembly: GCA_025935475.1. Taxonomy (GTDB): domain Bacteria; phylum Nitrospirota; class Nitrospiria; order Nitrospirales; family Nitrospiraceae; genus Nitrospira_C. Next base: position 3,744 of record JAICVE010000309.1, read on the forward strand.
CTTATGGATCCGATGTGCGGGACAGGCACCATTCCCCTGGAGGCGGCACTGATGGCGCGGCGCATCGCCCCTGGGTTTGCTCGTGCATTCGCCTTCGAACGATTTAGGATTCATGACGTCAAACGGTGGGCTCAACTC
>JAICVE010000285.1 GCA_025935475.1 Nitrospira sp.
AAGCGGGCGAGCCGCTCCATGTCCTTGCCGTCGAAAGCGCATTCGACGATGGGGGTCAGCACATGGAGTGCCTGGCTTCCGAGGAAGTTCATAGGACCCATGGACTCGAGAAACAACGCGGCCGGTGCTCCCATCCCTCGCTTCACCAGCGCATCGGCAATGCGCTCCATGAACTGTATATCGTCAGTGCTCAGCGCCGAGGTGGCCGGTTCGGCCGCAAAGGCATGCCTGACGCCGTTACAGAGCTGGCGTAGTCGGCTAGTGAGATGGTCCTTGAACGAGAGGCTCATAGGGCTGATCTGACAAGGGAAACAGAGGTTGGGGCATTATAAGAAGCGGTCGTGGAGGAGTCAATTTTACGGCCGTCCTTGACCGGCCCTCGGATCGGATTGGGTGAGGAACGCATCGAGCGTCGGCGCGAGTTTTTCGAACCACCGGACCGCCATGCGCGAATCCCCGACGGCATTGGGATGTGTGCCGTCGTATGTCATCGTGGTGGAATCGAATCCGGTCTGTTGATCGACAAGGACGATCGGCGATTCGGCGCGTTGTTTGTCGGCAACCAGTGCCGGCAAATTCCCGTTCAACACTGCAATGGAAGGGACACCGGGCTTGGCGATGAGTTGCGACAACAGGATGCGGATGTGCGGGTTCACCGTCCTCAGGACGTCGATGATGCCGCCGATGTCGCTGTCCGTACTGGTGACACTTTGCCCTTGGGAGAGGTCGTTGGTTCCAACATGTATTAAGACGAAGTCCGGTGATGCAGCGGTCGCCCAGGCCTGGATCTGGGCCAGAATTTCATCGGCCCTCCAGCCCGCATGCCCTTCGTGGTCCATGTCGAAATCAGGGTTCGCCGGCGGGCCGTTGCCGACGCCATGTTGGGAACCGACGAAATCAATGTGATAGCCCTGCTCGAGCAACAGATGCCACAGATAGTAGCGGTAGCTATTGAGCCCCTTGTTCGATGCCGTGATGGAATCCCCCAGCGGCATGATCTTGACGGTGGCATTGGACCTCTGGGGAGCGGCGTGGCTTGGGTGATCCGCTTGGGAACCGCAGGCCGCCACTGACCCGAACAAGAGAACGATGACGGTCGCGAGTCGGACGCACCATCGACGCTGCGTGAAACGGTGATCAGGCATTGATCAGGAAAAATAATCGAGAGGGGCAAGGCGACAGGGACAACGGACGCTATGTAGCCAAAGTCTTTTGGCCAATCTTCCCCTCCGTCCCCTTCCACAATCGCACGATATTGTCCTTGTGTTTGATCCAGATCAGCAGGCTGACGACGATCGCGAAAATCAGAAATTCCTGCCGTTGCTCATTGACGATGGCGACTACGGGAAACAGCCCGAAGGCGGCCAGCGCGCCGCCGGAAGAATAACGCCAAATGGAGACCGCCCCCAGCCAAATCAACAGCAGCAGAGTGCCGATCGACGGTGACAATCCCAGAACTGAACCCAGCGCGGTCGCGACACCTTTGCCTCCTTTGAATGCCAGGAACGGGGAAAAGATATGGCCGATGATCGGCGACAGCGCCGCAAGCATGATGAACGACTCCGTCTGAAGCCAATGCATCGCCGCCCAGCCGATGAGCCATCCTTTTCCCATATCGCCCAGCAGCGTCAGCACCCCGGCCTTTGCACCGGAAACGCGCAGCACGTTGGTGAATCCCACATTCTTGCTTCCCACGCCGCGGGGATCGGGAAGATTGAGCGCTTTCGAGACGACGATTCCAAACGGAATGGCGCCCATCGCATAGCCAAGCATCACCAGCAGGAGACAGAAGAGTTCTTCTTCCATCGTCAGAGAAATCGTGTGAAGGAGTGCCGGAGAGGCCTTCGAGGAAGCCATGCGGTTCGCATCTTCTACAGGCCCTTGGCGATCACTTGTTTCCAGAAGCTCCACACGTAGAGGCCGCCGGAGAGATATCCCAGCACGAGCGACAGGTATAGCGTCACGATGCCGGCCAAATGCAAATTGCCCAGATCCGAAAGCGCCGTGCCCTCGAGAATCAGCATCGTAATCGCCACGACCTGCAAGGCCATTTTGTACTTGCCCGTGGCCTCAGACACGATGATCATCCCTTCGCCTGCGGCGATAGCACGGATTCCGGTCACGGCGACTTCCCGCGCGATCACGAGAATCGCCACCAATGCGCTGACACGATCGACATTCACCAGGAGAATCAGTGCCGACAGCACAAGCAGCTTGTCGGCGATCGGATCGAGCAGCTTCCCCAGTTTAGTGATCTGGCCGGTCCGGCGGGCAATGTACCCGTCCAGGAGGTCGGTAATCGCAGCAACCACGAACACGACCGCCGCGCTCAAGGAGCGGTCCGGCGTTGGTGTAAAGAACAGCATTACGAAGACAGGGATCAACAAAATGCGGACCAGCGTGATGACGTTGGGCAGGTTCAGGGAGTCCTGGCCGACGGCTTTCCAGGCTTCGAGCACACGATTCATGGGTTCCGTATCCTTGCTCACACGCCGATCACGGTCATGGTGCGCTTATACGATGCCGTTCTTCAAGAGGTCATGCAGGTGAATCACGCCCAGAACCTTCTCGCCTTCCGTAACGACGAGGGTCGTAATCGAGAACCGCTCCATCCGTTCGACGGCTTTTGCAGCCAGATCGTCTGGCGCAATGGTCTTGGGATTGCGTGAGGCTAGTTCGCCGGCCGTCACCTTGGCAAAATCTCTGCCCTGCTGGATAAACCGTCGCAAGTCACCATCGGTGATGATGCCGGCAAGCCTTCCATTGGCGTCGGCCACGGTCGTCATGCCCAGCTTTTTGGCCGTGATCTCTAGAATGGCCGCGGTGGCCGGCACCGCTTCGGAGACCGTGGGCATCTCGGCCCCGCCATGCATCAGGTCTTTGACCCTCACGAGGAGGCGCCTCCCGAGAGTCCCTCCAGGATGGAATTGCGCAAAGTCTTCCTGCTTGAAACCGCGCTTCTGAAGGAGAGCGACGGCCAACGCATCTCCCATGGCCAAGGTCGCGGTGGTGCTCGCCGTGGGCGCCAAGCCCATCGGGCAGGCTTCCTCCGAGACGGACACATCGAGCGCCACATCACTATTCTTGGCAAGGGTCGACGTCATGCGCCCCGTCATCGACACGACGGGAATACCCATTCGCTCGACAGAAGGCAGCAATTGCAAGATTTCCTGCGTCTCCCCGCTGTTGGAAATCGCAATCAACACGTCGGCGCGACCCAACATACCAAGGTCGCCATGAATGCCTTCAGCGGGATGCAGAAAAAATGCGGGAGTGCCAGTACTGGACATCGTCGCCGCGATTTTTTGTCCGACCAGACCGGATTTCCCCATCCCGGAGACCACCACCTTACCCTTGCAGCGCAGCAGCAGATCGACCGCCTTGGCGAACTCGGCATCCAGTCGTTCGACGAGTGCTTGCACTGCCCGCGCCTCAATCTTCAGCACACGCCGGCCTTCGGCAAGGCTGCCGCCGTTGGCTCGATCGGACGGGCGGGATGCGGCCTTGGAGGTTATTTTTGTGGATTTGCTGCGTCGCATATCCGCATCACCCGTTCAAGGAGGGATTTGAGCTGATGGAGTGGAACCATATTGGGCCCGTCTGACAGCGCCTGATCTGGGTTTGGATGCACTTCCATAAAGAATCCATCGACCCCCGCACCGGCCGCCGCCGAGGCCAACGGTTCGACAAACTCCCGCTGGCCGGCGGATTTCGTGCCGCCACCGCCGGGCAACTGCACGCTGTGCGTCGCATCAAAAACGACGGGATATCCGAAGCTTCTCAGAATCGGGAACGACCGCATGTCCACAACGAGATTGTTATACCCAAAAGACGATCCGCGCTCGGTCAGGACGATCCGCCGGTTGCCGGCCTCTTCGACCTTCTTGACGGCATTGCACATTTCTTGTGGAGAGAGGAACTGCCCCTTCTTCACATTGACAACCTTCCCGGTCTTGGCGGCGGCGATCAGGAGATCCGTCTGCCGGCACAAAAAGGCAGGGATTTGCAGCACATCGACCACGCGGCCGGCTTCAGTCGCCTGTTCCTCGGTATGTACATCGGTCAGCACCGGGACGCCCACATCACGCTTGACCTTGGCGAGCACCGCGAGGCCCTGGGCCAGCCCTGGGCCGCGAAACGAGTTGATGGACGTCCGGTTGGCCTTGTCGAACGACGACTTGAACACATAGGGCATGCCCAGCGAGCGCGTGATTTCGGCGATCTGGGCTGCCGTTTCCAACGCCAACTGCTCACTTTCGATGACGCAGGGGCCGGCAATCAAGAACGGCCGCTCTCCCTGACCGACAGTGAATGCGCCGAT
>JAICVE010000486.1 GCA_025935475.1 Nitrospira sp.
ATTATAAAGGTATGGTGCTGACCCGCAGGCAACTTGTATCCATGGCGCCGGCTCTGATGCGCGCACAACGGCGCGGCCGCCCGAATTTCCTCTTTTTGCTCGCCGACGATCACGCCGCTTACGTCATGGGAGCGGACGGTAACCAGCTGGCGCAAACGCCGCATCTGGACCGGCTGGCGTCCGAAGGCACGCGCTTCTCCCGCCACTTCTGCAATGCGCCGGTGTGCACCGCGTCGCGCCAGAGCTTTTTCACCGGGCAATTGCCGCACATGGCCGGCGTCACCCGCCTGCCCACGCCGCTGTCGGAGGATAAGCCGACATCTGGCGAACCGGCCGCGACCGCCGCCTTTGACCCAGAACGGACGTCGATTGTTCAGGCAAAGGGACGGTTTGGCTCTTTTCAAGGCATCAAATTGCGTCGCTGACCGCATATGGTGGGTGTATACAGTAGACCTATCTTCGGCAGCAGATGGGCGCGCCGCGGACTGAGAGTTGCGTAGGCTCCCGCCCCTACGAGGGTATCCAACATGTTCAGAAATATGTTCAGAAAGCAGTTTCCCAAGGCCCAGGATGCCTGGATACTTGCGCACGCTATCGTCGACACGGTTCGAGAACCTCTCATTGTCCTCGATCAGGATCTGCGGGTCGTTGCAGCGAGCCGATCTTTCTATCTGACGTTCAAAGTCAATGCCGACGACACTCAGGGCAAACTTCTCTATGACCTCGGAGACGGTCAATGGGATATTCCGAAGCTCCGTTTGCTGCTTGGAAAAATCGTTCCCGACCAGGAAGCCATGGAAAACTACGAAGTCGAGCATGATTTCCCGAGCATCGGCCGGCGCACGATGCTCCTGAATGCCCGTAAAGTCTTCTATGAGAAGGGCTCGCACTCCACAATCCTGCTTGGCATTGAGGACATTACTGAAAAACGCCTCCTCGAAAACGAAAAGGATGATTTAATACGACAGAAACAGGTGCTTTTGGAGGAGTTGGAACATCGTGTCGCCAACAGTCTGCAAATCATCGCCAGCATCATCATGCTAAAGGCAAGAGCAGTGGAGTCGGAAGAAACCCGTCGCCATTTGCAGGATGCTCACAACAGGGTCATTTCGGTTGCGGCGGTTCAAAAACACTTGCATGGATCGGTCACTAAGGGCTCCGTCGAAATGGGTCCTTATCTAGCGACCCTCTGCTCGGCTCTGGCGCAATCAATGATTAGCGATAATCGGCCGATTTCGATCAAAGTCGGTGGTAACGGCGGAACTTCCACTAGCCGCAACGCTGAGAGCATCGGCTTAATTGTCACCGAGCTCGTTATCAATTCCCTCAAACATGCCTTCGACGAGACAACAAAGGGCGGTGAGATCACGGTCGCCTACGATGTGTCAGGAACAGATTGGCAGCTTGCGGTCTCCGACAATGGTTCCGGTAAGCCTGATGGCGTGTTCGCTCAGCCGAAGACCGGGCTTGGTACCGGCGTGGTTAAGGCGTTGGCAAAACAGCTTGATGCTAATGTGGTGACACTGAGCGGTGCTTCGGGAACAAAAGTGTCGGTTACTCACGCAACGTTTGCGGCCGCATAGTTAGCCTCTCGAATCCCGTTGCCGATCTAGCTGGCTGAGATAGGTAAGCCCGTGCACAGTTAGCCGGTGCTCGTTCCTTTCGCCATCAAGGTACAATTTCATCAAATGCGTCGAGAGCTGCTCGCGGGACCCCTTGGCCTCTGAGCGATCGGCAATCGCGCCATATATCCTCAGCGCTCTTTCAACGGGTAAGATAGACATAGAACTTCTCTCAGATTTGTTCATCACTGAGCTAAGGCATCTAGCCCCACGAGGTTCCAAAAAATTGAAGCTCGATTGCTTCAATTTCAGGCTGCCTGACGGTCCAGAACAAATTCGCCAGTACGCAGTTATCTCATATGCCCAGTCGTAAGCTTGTATTCACCGGCCCAATGAGCGTTCAGCCCGTCGAACACGGATCGATAACGCTTAACCAATCCCCGTCCGAGAAGCCGAC
>JAICVE010000121.1 GCA_025935475.1 Nitrospira sp.
AAAAGCAAGTATACATGCTATTCGCTTGGCCACCTATGGGTCAAAACAATCAAGCCGAGCCTGCTCACTTGTTTCAGAATCACCTGAAGAACGTCCGCATCGCCAAAGGCTTCTCACAAGCGGAACTCGCCGCGAAATCCGGAATCACGAGACAAGCCGTCTCGGCCATTGAATCCGACGTCTATCTTCCCACTACGGCAGTCGCCCTCCGATTAGCCTCTGTCCTCGCGTGCCGAGTGGAAGATCTCTTCAGCCTTGCGCAAGGAGATGAGGTCATCGAGGGGACTTTCATTGGGACTCCACCAGATGCGCGGTCTGTTCCACTCCGCGTCAAAGTCGCCACGGTTGGGACAAAGACTATCGTTCGTCCGGTCAACGGACTCGGCGACGTGCTGTCGTATACGGTTCCGGCGGACGGATATTTGCTCGATACCTTTCCGCAATCTTCTGCTGTCAAAGCCCGCGTGCGTCTCTCCCGCGATCGGCAGTTGGTCGGGCGCGACATATCCGTGGCCGGGTGCGATCCAGCCATTTTTCTCGCTGGGGAACATTTGCGTCGCCAAAAAGATCAGGGCTCTGTGATCGGCTGGACCATGGGCAGCACGGCGGCGTTGCAGGCGTTGGAGCGAGGAGAAGTTCATGTGGCGGGGCTTCACCTGTTCGATCCTTCGAGCGGGGAATCCAACTTGCCCTTCCTGAAACGTGTCCTGAAAGGGACGGCGTATCACGTCGTGACCTTCGCAACCTGGGAGGAAGGATTTCTCGTTCGACCCGGCAATCCGAAAGGGATCCGCGAGGCGGCTGATCTTGCCGAATCGAACGTGAGAGTGATCAATCGTGAGGAGGGATCGGGCGCCCGCCTTTTGCTCGACCAACGTCTGCGCGCCGCGGGGCTAGACCCTACTCAGGTACAGGGCTACGACACAGTATTGCGGTCTCATGTTGACGTGGCTCGTGCCATTGCAAGCCATCACGCGGATGTCGGCATCGGCATTCGATCGGCCGCGCAACTGTTCGGATTGGATTTCGTCGCGATCCAAGCCGCCCGGTACGATCTCGTCGTGCCGACCGCCTATCTCAAGTCGCATCCAACGCTCGCACATCTGTTCGACACGCTCGCGAGCCGGTCGTTTCGAAACGAAATCGAGGCGCTGGGCGGCTACGACACCCGAGAGACAGGAAAGCTGCATTCCTTGCGATAAGGAGAAGGCGATGAGGTGGAGTCGGCTTGTTGGTGTGAGCGTGCTGTGCCTGGGGCTCGAGATCTCTCCCGCCGTTGCCACGGAACAATTGGTCATTGCGACCTCACCCAGTATGCGTATTCCCGTCGAGGCATTGGGGCGGCTGTTCGAACAGACACACTCTGAGATCCGTGTACGGCTGTTTTTCGATTCGGGCCTCGATATCCGGCGAACCATCGCGGCAATGGAGAACAGCTCCATTGGTCAATACTTCATCGGCTCAGGTCCTATTCATCTAGTGGCGCCAGGCGGGGATGAGCTCATTACCCGACTTGAGTGGAGATATTACGTCCTGCCCGGAACAAAGCGGCCTTTTGCGGAGGTACCGCTCGTCATGGTCGTGCCGGAGGCGCTTGTTGATGCGCCGACATCGTTTGAAGCCTTGGTCAAGCATGAGACGTTGCGGATCGCGATGGGTGACCCGGAGCTCACCACCCTTGGGCAAAGGACGAGGCAACTATTCACCACGTTAGGGTTGTGGGGGCATGTGGTGCATCGTTTGGATAAAGCCAGCGACACGCGTTCAGTGCTGGATCATCTCCTGAACGGCGAGGCCGATGTCGGCATTCTCTTCGGGCCGGACGCGGTCCAGGAGAGCCAACGCATCCGTATCGTGGCTGTGTCCGAGCGCGGCATCATTCCACCAGTGATCCATTCCATGGCGATGGAGCGGTATTGTCCCAATCGGGCACTCTGCGAAGAGTTTCTTGGCTTCATTCAATCAGACGAAGCGCAGCAAGAACTCAAGCGCCTTGGGTATGCCTCACCGTCCAGCCAGTCCCTGAAAAAAAAGGAATAACCCGTGACGTCATTCGAGAGGAGGCGGTGATGTGTAGCCCGATGAGGTTCCTGTCAGCGCATGGTCTTATAGTTTCCTTTTTCGTGAGCCTCGTGTCGGGAGGGTGTGCGCGACTTCCGTATACGACGACGGTCATTCACGAAGATCGTCGTGTCGTCGTGTCGCTTCAACGGGATCCAGACGCGGTGCCGTATACACATCCCGTACAACTCCGAGGGGATGAACTCTCTGCCGTGCTCACAGGGTTCTCGTTTCGAGAAAAACAGCGGTTGCCGCTGCGATGGTTTGCGGAAGAAGTGCCGCCGAAGAAGATTCTCCGTTCGGATGAAATGCAGGCGGTCGTGCCGTTCCTGGTCGAAGGGCTCGAGAAGGCCGGCCCTGATGAGCGTGTGTATTTTCAAGTACTGGCGCCAGGGATGAATCCGGCGGCTGAGCGTGACACGACCGCGGGATGGATCGCCGTGAGAGAGCCCTACCTGCATCTGGTCCTGGAACACTATCACGCTCAATTTCCCATCAGGAAATCAGAACAGTGGGACCTGCGATATCCCGCCACCCCTCCGGAGGCAAAGACATACTTGCTGTACTTCGAGCCGGGACGGTTCTGGGAAACCGATCCGGTGAGTAGTCGGCAGGCCGTGCAGCTCCGTGAATTTTTGAAGACGGCCATTCCTGCCTCTTCGAGATAGCCATGAAACATGGGCCTGAGTCACGTGAAATTCACACCCTTGCTTTCGCTTTTTTTGTGGAGGAGCTATGAAATCGCGAAACATTTATCAAGACATCACGCAGCCTATGCGCCGAGCTCAAGGGCTCATCGTTCTGGGCGCGCTGATCCTTTACCTCTTACAGGCGTCTGCAACGCATGCCGTGGAATCAGGAAGGCTGATCGAAAAAGACGGACAATACGTATTTGTTGAAAGCATGGACCCAGCCACGCGACTGTTGCTGGAGCGCTCGTACGAGAAAGGGATCATCACGCAAGAAGAACGTGACAAGGCTATTAAAGAGTCAGAAACTCGCGCTTATCTCATGCAGCCCAGTTTCAAGCTCTGGTACGACCGGGGCTTCAATTTTTCCATGAACGATAATGCATTTCTCCTCAAAATCCGTGGACGCATGCAGTTGCGGGAAACGACTCGTTGGCGGAACGATGCCTGGAGAAATCCGGGAGACGCAAAAAATTATCCGGAACTCCTCGGCGTGTTTGGCGACTACCGTGCCAATCGATCGGATGATTTTGCCTCGCAATTCAATTTACGACGGGCCAGGCTGTTGTTTCTCGGCCACCTCCTCAGTCCAGACTTCAAGTACTTCCTTCAGATTGGGTTTGAAACAGCGGAAAATGCGCAGACTCCTGGGTCAGCCAACTTGCTAGACTACTATGTTCTCAGCACACATCTTCCTCTCTTAAACGTGCAGCTCGGCCAATACAAAATTTACTTCAACCGCTCACAAATCAACAACACTGCGTCCATGCAATTCGCCGAACGGGCGCTGGTCATGGATGCGTTCAGCGCCAACGGTATGAACCGGAGGGATATCGGTCTGACGATCATGAACGACGACGAAATCTACCCGGTCAATTATTACCTGGGGATTTTCAACGGCGCCGGGCCGCTTTTTAATCGCTATGGAACCTACAACAGCGAGGAAGCGACCGTCGGCTGTCCCGGCGGGCAAACTGGCGGCAACCCTTTCCCTTCTCCTGCCGGATGCCCAGCCAATTCACGCAATCTCAATGCAAATGTTCGCGACGAAATCGACAAGCTGATGTATGCCGGCCGTCTCCAGTGGAATATTCTGGGGCGGCCGGGCTACGGCGAAGGCGATTTGGCCTATTCAGAAACGCCGCAGATGGCGGTGGGCGGCGGACTCGCATACAACCCCGGCATCAATACGAGCACCGACAATGCCTTCGTCGGCATCGATCTGGCGAACCTGAATTTCCGTCGTCAGTTGGCGACGTTTGGTAATGGACGCCAATTGGGGTGGGGGGTCGTCAACTACACGACGTACGCGTTCGACGGCGTCTTGAAATACAGGGGCTTCTCGCTTCAAGGGGAATGGTACTTCAAGAATATCGAGCGGACATTCAAAGGAGCGCCGTGTTTGCAATTCAATGCGGCAGGTGCTTGTACCACCGTGACACCTCAGCTCTTGGGGAACGCGACCGGCTGGTATGTCCAGTCTGGCTATTATCTGATTCCTCGACATTTGGAGGTGGCCGCGCGTTATGCCTATTGGGACCCCGATACCAATGCGGGCGGCGATTTGATCAAAGAGGTGGATGCATCGATCAATTGGTTTCCTTTCGGAAGCTACGACTATCAGCTGATGTTGACGTACACGAATCTGGCGATGGGCACAGGCGGATTTGCCATTGGCCGCAGCGCCCCTTTGCCCACGCAGCCTCCGGGAGCCGTTAACCCCTCTGGAACCGTGCCGCTCGACGCACGAGGAGGCACCTTGATTGAAAATGCGATTCGTGTGCAGCTGCAGATCTTTTTCTGAGCGAGGGAGGTCGAACAATGATGCTACGCAAGACGGATTCGATCGATTTTCAAGACACGAACGTCGCGGCGGCTCGGGGAGTCGAGAGTGGCAGTCTTTCCGTAGAAGGGACCACCATGAATTGGGTGAGAGGACTGATCCGTTCGCAATATGTCGGCCTTGTTCGATCCGGCGTTCGGATCAGCATCGGGGTGCGCACCGATCTCCGCATCAGATGGACGAAACGAGAAGAACGGCATTTCATTGTTGGCCAGCCGGTCGTGGCCATGGTTTCTGCCGCTGCGGTACGTCTGGAAAGCGGACTGTTTCGCCGGAGCAAACAGCGGTGGAATCGCTGGGTTGGCCGCGTTGTCTTGATCGAGCACCTGGAAGCAGGAGCCGTGTATACGGTAAAGGTGCATGGAGAGGAATGGACCCTCAAGAGCCTGGGGCCCGTCCTTGGAGCGAAACAACCGAGTAGGCCCTGGGACGTCGTCAATGTGGTCGTCGATCCTCAGGTTGTGGAATTGTCGGTTGCCGCTCCATGTTTGATGAGGCATACCCAAGGAAGGATTCTTCAATGACCAATTTGAACCCATATGTCCGGAAACTGTATGTTGCAGGTTGGGCGGCGGCGCTGATCCTATGCGTAGGTGGTCAACTCGCGCTTCCTCCGAACGCCGTTGCCGAAGAGATCGCAATCGCCGCTGCCTCGGATTTGAATTTCGCAATCAAAGACGTCATAGCCGAGTATGAGAAGGCGACAGGACACCATGTGAAGTTGTCCTTGGGCTCGTCCGGGAACTTTTATGCGCAGATTCAAAATGGCGCCCCATTCGATCTGTATTTTTCGGCAGATATCGGCTACCCCAAGAAACTGGAAGAGGCGGGTCTCATCGTGCCTGGGTCTGTATACCGCTATGCGGTCGGTCGGATCGTGCTCTGGACCAATCATGCCTCCCGGCGGGACGTGTCAAAGGGAATGGACGTCCTTCGCGATCCCGCGGTCAAAAAAATTGCGATCGCCAATCCGAAACATGCGCCCTACGGAAGGGCCGCGGTTGCGGCGATGCAACACTTCAAGGTCTATGACGAGGCAAAAGACCGATTGGTGTTGGGAGAAAATATCTCGCAAGCTGCCCAGTTCATCGAATCAGGCGCCTGCGATGTCGGTGTGATTGCCCTCTCGCTGGCGCTGGCGCCGACCATGAAAGCGGCCGGCACCTATTGGGAAATTCCCAGTGATGCCCATCCCCCGCTGGAACAGGGCGCAGCGATCTTGAAATCCTCGAAGCAACAAGAGACCGCGAAGCAATTTTTAGAGTTTATGCGAGGCACCCAGGGGCAGGAGATCATGAAACGTTATGGGTTTACGCTTCCACAATAGAGCGCTCTGGGGTTTTGCGCTCGTGCTGTTAAGCGGCTGTTCCGAAGCCGTTCAAATGACGCATGAAACTGATCAGGGCGGCGTGGTGACATTTCTCTTCAAGGAAGACCGAGGCGGACCGATGGGATCGCCTCATCGCAAAGCCGCATTGAAACTCGTCGATGAGAAGTGTCCCAAGGGCTACATCGTCCTTCGCGAGGGAGAAATGAAAGGCTACAGCAGCATGTCGAGTGTCGAGGGCCAGGAAGGAGAAATGACGAACCGTCGCTGGGGAATTCAATTTCGATGCAAATAAATTATAGGATATGCGCAGTCTCCCTTATCGGGGCAGGCGTTATGCTGGCGATGGCCACGGCATGGGCTGACGAACCTGACCAGTCTCGACACCACCAGGCCGATGCTGGTGTGCAGGAGCGTCCTTGTACGTCTGTGTCCGGAGACGCAAGCGCTTCAGATCGATTCGATGGCGTGCAGGTGGAAACGTCGGACATCGCCCTGTTCGAGCAATTCTTCGGGTCCGTCTTGAAGGCGCCACTCGTGCAACATGCGGATCACCCACCGGCCGACCGCCTCCGAGGCTATTGTTACCGCGGAGTCCTGGTGGTCGTGCGCCAGGACCTTCGCACGGCGAGACCGACGGGATGGGTGCAGCTGAATTTTTCGGTGCCCGATGTCGCGGCGGTGCGGGAAGAGATCGAGCGGGTGTACCAGACGTCTCCGGTCGCCAAACTGGCTGAAGCAGAGCAGAGCAAGATCGTGCGCTTCCGTCTCAAACCCAATGTGATGCGATCAGGCCGTCAGGTGACCCGCCTGGAAGTCAGTGGCCCAGAAGGTTTTATGATCGGCTTCGACCAGAGTCTACCGAGTTCATCAGAGGGTAGTTCACAATCCAATCAAGGGAGGACACGATGAAGCTAAGCGCGCGCAATCAATTTCAGGGAACCGTGACCCGCATCACCGAGGGGCAGGCGATGGCCGAGGTGGCGGTGAAAGTCGGTAATCTCGAGTTCATCGCGGCGATCACGGAAGGGTCGGTCAAAAATATGGGTCTCAAGCTGAACGATTCAGTTACCGTGGCAGTCAAAGCGACTGAGGTCATGATCGGAAAGTAGCCGGCGTTGACTTTGTCGAGAGCGGCTTTCTACCATGACGCCGGTTTCGAAAAGCCGGTCTCGTTGGATCATCCGGTTAAGGCGGCACTGTGAGTTGGACGGCCATTTGGGTAACATGCAAATTGGCAAGCCTGACCTCGATGGCGCTGCTCGTCATCGGATTGCCTATTGCATATTGGCTGACCTTTTCGAAGTGGCGGTGGAAATTTCTCGTCGAATCGATCGTGGCGCTTCCGTTGGTGCTACCGCCCACAGTGCTGGGCTTTTACATCCTCGTCGCCATCGGTCCCCATAGTCCGATTGGCCGGTTGTATACCGACATCGTGGGTCAGACTCTCCCATTCAGCTTCCAGGGTCTGCTCGTTGCTTCGATCTTGTACAGCCTTCCATTTGCCGTTCAGCCGTTCGCGACAGCCTTTGATCAGGTTGACCGCAACCTTATCGAAGCGTCGTGGACGCTCGGCCTTTCCAAAGCCAAAACGTTCTTCAAGCTGATCATTCCACTCTCTACCGCTGGTGTAATCACCGGGGCAGTCTTGAGCTTTGCCCACACCCTCGGCGAATTCGGGGTCGTGCTCATGGTCGGCGGGAATATCGAAGGAGTCACCCGAACGGTTTCCATCGACATCTATGATGACGTCCAGGCGCTCAACTATAGCGCCGCGGCCAACACGGCCTTATTCCTACTGGTCGTCTCCTATGCCGTCTTATTGTCCATCTACGCGATGAATCGCAAGGTCTGGGCGGTATGGCCGCAGAAGGAGCGATCGAGCTCACCAAGACTTTTCCCGCGCGCGCAAGCATCAGCGCCGAGCTGAAATACGAGCTTCAGCAAGCCACCGCACTGGTGCTGTTCGGGCCGTCAGG
>JAICVE010000315.1 GCA_025935475.1 Nitrospira sp.
ACACGCGTCCACCCACATTGACCAAGCCATGTTGAGCCGGCAATTCGAGGTCAATCTGAAAAAGCCGCTTCATCGCCTTCTGGCCCTTGGGATCGTGGGGATCGAGCGGCACCTGCCCTCCTCCTTCACTGCCGAGGGCGGCGCTGGGAAGCTCTTCGCTGGCGGCAGGCACCAGGCGTTTGACTTTTGCCGTCATCGGTTGAGTCAGCCGTTCCGCCAATCGGACTTGCACGCCACGGATGCCATGCCGGATCAAATCGATGTCGTTCTGATCCACGATGGTTCTGACGATTATGGTGTTCACATCGACAACATGGGCAAGTACCTCTCCTCGCTTCATGAACCGTCCCGGGAGATCTTCCGCCTTTGGTAGCACAAAGGTGCCGCGCGTCTTGCTTCGAATCACCAGATCGCCTTCCCGTTCCCGTGCTCTGGCGAGACGTTCTTCTATGTACCGCTGCTCTTCCTCAAGGATTTTTGATTTCACAAGATCGGTGACGGTCTGCTCGCGAATTCGGGCTACAATCTCCTGCAAATGCGCTTCGAACACCTTCACGTCCTTGGTAAGTTCGGAGTCGCGACAGAGCATGAGCAAGTCACCCGACTGCACCGTTGTTCCAGGCGTCGCTGCGACTCGCTCCACAAACCCATCGACTTCGGCACGCACGATTGCCTCGTCCGGAATCCATACCACCCCTTCCGCTCTGGTGCGAAAAGGAGCCGGAAACAGCGCCAAGAGCACGACGGCCACCACAGCCATCGCGGTGCTCACAACCATGGCTCGTCCGCGCACCCGACGGATCCTCGGACTGGTGAACAAATATTTCAGTCCCTTCACCAACGGCAACACAAACCAGGTGAACACGGTCATTACCGCAAACAGTACCCCCAGGAGAAACAGTTGATCGGCCAGATACAATAGAATCGCCACCACCACCACCAGCCGATAAATAAAGGAGGACACAGCGTACGTCACAACCCAGGCCCGTTCTCCTTTTGTCATACAAGGCGCCTGCGCATCCGCAGATCCGAAAAGGTAACGCTCGCACAGATATCCTAAATAGTTGTTGGCCCGTTGGCGGAGGTTCGGGGTTTCAAGCACGTCTGCCAGAATGTAATATCCATCAAAGCGCAAGAGAGGATTCGCATTGAAGACCACCGTCGAGATGCCGGCGATGAGAATCGCGTTATAGGCGAGCGTGCGCACGACGCCTGGCTCGACACTGACCCACACATACACAGCCATTGCGGCAATCACCAGTTCCACGATCATGCCGGCGGCACCCACGATTGCCCGATGCCATTTATTGGCGAATGCGGTGGAGGCGGAGGCATCGACATAGGGCACAGGCGACAACACGAGCAGCATGATGCCCATCTCGTGAACGTCGCCGCCGAACGTCTTGACTGCGAACGCGTGTCCGAATTCGTGCAAGACCTTGATCACCGGAAAGAGAAGCCACAACAAGACAAGATTGTTGGGCGCGGTCACGCGATCGATCAGATTGGCCGTCAAGTCCGTCCAATGAGCCGCGCCGACAAACACGGCGGGTACCACGATCAGGCACCAAAGTATCGCTCCCCACCAGGAGAAGAAGGGCCGGACCAGCGGCACAAACTGCTGCAGGAACCGTTCGGGGTCGATGAGCGGGAATTGCCAGGCAAAGAAGTTCATCAATTGCCGCTGCCACTTTCGTTGCTGCTGTTTTTCGTAACGCTCTAGCAATTCTGCGGTATCGGGGGGGATATCGCATTGCAGCACATCCGACGCATGCAACTGACTCAACAGTTGCACTACGGCCGGCTGGGTCGGCGCCTCATCGCCCAAACGAGTCGAGGACAACTCCCAGATCTCCTGCACAGAACGCCGGCCATCCATTAAACCGATGAACGAAAACACCGCAGGGGAAAACCGGTGGAACCGTTCATTCGACGGATCCTGAAGGACGTACCAGAGCTGTCCGCGGTATCGATGGCGATGCAACTTGGCATGAGTGCGGAGGCGCGGCACAAGGGAGGCCACGCGGTACCAGGAAGGACTAAACAGCGCTTCGCTCATCGGCAGGCCGTCCTCTCATCAAGGGAGCCATGTCCAGACAGCCAACCGCACCCAATCCACCACTTGATGCGTCCAGATCCAGACCAATAGCCGACGATCGACTTCGATCTTTCCGGCCCCCTCCATGGCAGGCCGCAACCGCTCGTCAGATTTCGCCAGGGCGGCTTCGACACGGAAGAAATTCCGACCTTCCTTTGCCGTGGAGACCGGCGTGACCTTGTGAACCGTCACCTCAAACGGATCGGAAGGAAATGCCGAGAGTAAGACGTTTCCGTGCTGCCCGACCCGCACATCGGCGATATCTCGCTCATCCACCTCCAGCACGATCCGGTAGCCGTCGAGCGGCGCGATCTCGAAAAGTACCTTGCCTTTCTCAACCGGGGATCCCAACTGCTGACTCAAATCTCCGCTGACGACAATCCCGTCGAAGGGCGAGAGCACGCGGGTGTGTGCCAGCTTGTCGTCGAGCAAGGCCATCTCCGACTGGACCTGCTTCATTTGCGCCGTCAGGATCTCGGCCTTGGCGGCCTCTCGCTCCGCCATCGCCTTGTGATATTCCTTTTGATACTCTTCGAATTTACTCAAGGCCTTCAAGCGCTCCAACCGAAGTTCGCGATCGTCGAGCGTGCATAACAGGTCGTCGACGCGCACCAGATCACCCGCCCGCTTCGGCGCCTCGCGAATGTAGCCGTCGAATGGGGCTGCGGCGGCTCGCTGAATGATCGGCTCGAGCAAGGTTTTGGCCGAGACGCGATAGTCGCCCTCGGCAAAGACACAAAATGCCAGAACGCCAAGCGTCGTCATCGTCGCCAACTTGATCGCCACATGCCGTGGTCCGAGCAGTTTCCGCACGAAGCGCGTGAGGGATTCCCACGCCTTGACGCCGAGCCAGCGGTCTTCGCGTCGCTGGACCTCCAGCAATGGCCCGACGAGCAGGCCCACGGATTGGCACAAATCCACGGTCTTGTGGTCGAACGGACGCGAGGAGGTGCGTTCCAATATCAAGGCCCCGATGGGTTGTCCGCCTGATTCCATCGGCACCGTAAGGATCGAGCCACCGCCGTATTCTTTGGCAAAGTGTTCGTGCGCTAACACCACCGTCGAGGCGCCGTCCTCCGGCGGCGGATAGACGATCGTTTCTCGCTGATCGATGGCTTCATCCATGGCCTCGGCCAGCCCCTGATTCACGTTGGCGTGCGTTTTAAATTCCGCACTGTGAGAAACAGCGGCTACATGAGCACGACCGCGTTTTAGGAACCCCACACTGACCCGCTCGCAGTGCAACTGTGTCGCTAAGGCCGTTACGACGGCCATCGCCGAGGCGTAGAATCGATCTTGACCTACGGTCGTCGCCACGAGGTCCAAGGTGTGTTGCATCCGCTCGCGGGCATCCCGTTCACCGGCAACCGCTTGCCGGGAAAACAACAACTCCAACCAGGCCGCTCCCCAGTGCAGCTGCCGCATCAAGCCTTGGAGGCTGGCTTCCGATTTGGGAATGACTTCCAGCACGACAGCGCCGTGTAACGCCCCGCGGGCCTCGATGGGATAGCCGATCTCGAACCGGCCGTTGCCGGTGCCACCATCGGCCGCTGCCGCGGGAGAGACCACTCCACGACGATCCGTCAAGGTTCTTTCAGCTGTCTTGGAAAGGTGTTTGAGATTGTAGCGACCGTCCGGCCAGATCGCCACAGGACGAAATGGACCACGATCGGGAGGCCCGAG
>JAICVE010000083.1 GCA_025935475.1 Nitrospira sp.
TCCGCAATGCCTCGATTTGCTTTTGCCAGCAACGACGATAATACCATCTCTCAATTTGTTATCGCCTCTCCCAATGGGCAACTTCGTCACAATGGATACAAAATAGGGTCCGTCCCTTAGGATCGAGCGCCAAAGCTAGAGGTGAGGAAGTCTTGCTCCAACCGTGACCAAAACCGTGACCGGACAATTAGGAGAGAGTACTGAGGCGAGACAAGTCCTTGATTCTGTGGTACGCCCGACAGGAGTTGAACCTGTAACCCCCAGATCCGTAGTCTGGTGCTCTATCCATTGAGCTACGGGCGCGCATTTGAAGATGTGCTGAGATGAGTGTTGAGTGAAGGGCTCAAAGGGCGCTAATGGCTAGGCGGGGAAAACCGCAGCGACCTGCTACTGCACTCAGCACTCACACTCAGAACTGCAGTAGCAAGCGGTTATACAGGGCAAGAGGTTGACTGGTCAAGGGTGATCACGTCGAGCAGACTTTGTTAGTAGACCGATTTACTCACCTCAGATGAGGGCTGGCTCTCGTTTCCCGCACTATCGACCGCCGTGAGTGAGAAGTAATAGGTGCGTCCACCTGTGAGATTTCCGACGGTGTAACTGGTCGTGTTTCCCACAGACATAGGCGGACCGTACAGGCCCGGTTGGGTTCCCATGTAGACGTTGTATCCGGTAACGTCAGTTTCCGTATTGGCATCCCAAGTGAGCGTCGCCGTACCGGTCGTGGTTGGTATCGTCAACGTGAGCGTGACTGGAATGGCCTGAGGACTATTGGATGATCCGGACGCCGTCACGGTAATGACGGTGTTATACGATCCGGCGGCTAAACCGGTCGTCGACACACTTGCACTGATGCTATCGGTCTCGGTGGTCGTGGTCCCGCTCGTGATGTTGAGGCCAAGCCATGCGGCTGTTTCGGTCAGCGTCCAGGTCAACGTGCCGCCAGTCGGATTTGACACAGTGATCGGTTTGGCCAGCGGCGATGGACCTCCTGCTACGCCAGAAAAACTTAAGCTCATGGGATTGAGCAGAATGCTTGGGGTGACAGTCGCAGTCGCAGTGGCTGTGGCACTGCCCGCCGTGACGGTCAAGGTCACCGGAACTGGTGTGACCTGCACTCGGTCGTTCTTGTCGGTTATGGCGATGCGAACGGTCCCACTATAGGTGCCAGTGGCCATCCCTGTGGCGTTGACTTGAACCACAATCTGATCCTGTTCGCGCGATATTGTGCCTGACGGTGGACTGATCGCAATCCATGCCACATCGCCGGACGCAGTCCAGGGACGGGGCACCAGAGATTTCTTGCTAAACGTCACGCTTTGAGAGGGTGGTGTGGGACTCGTCATTGATGCAGCATAGGAAAGCGTCGCCGGTGCGACTGGGAATGCGAGTCCTTCCGATGCCATTGCAGACGCGGCGAGGAACAATGCGGTCCGGAGAGTGGTGACAAGCGCCGCAGTGTGAATGTAGCTCATTGCCGCCTCCTGGTGGTCGTGTGGAACGTAGCAACGTACATGCCACCATGCTGGACGGATACCTTGTCTCTAGCCCCGTCCGAATTCCTTTAAAAATTGCAAGAAGATCGACTGAACCTGGAAATTCGCTGTAGGAACTACCAAGCGTTGGTGTGCAGCATTGAGCATTCTTCAGAGCCTTCTGCCGAAAAAGAACACAAAAGAATGTTCAGATTCTCCAAACTCCAGTAGGATAGGCCTAACCTTTTCAGGAGCGCAGTCTGACATGCCAAACCTCCATATTGTTTCAGATGACGCCGCGCCTGCCGCCAGTCCAGGACCGACCGTGTTTCCGGTCAAACTGGTCTTGCAATGGTGTATCGCCATTCTTGCAGCCTTCGTGCTGGGGAGCTGGCTTGTCTGGTGGGCCGCCCTGGTGCAGCGCGCCTTTGCACTCGAGGACATCCGGTCGGCCTGTCAGCGGGTCATGCCTGAAGCCGTGGACCGCTGCATAGACACGGTCACCATCCAACGAGGAGGCGCTCGACGATGAAACTGCGATTCGCCATCGCAGCACTGCTCATGTTGGCAGGCGTCGAAAGCCAGGCGGTGTTCGCCCAGGATACGGAAGAGCGGCGGCCGAGATTCGAGCTGGGTCTCGGGGCCTGGATCAGTACCGGAGAAACCAAGTGGGCGCATAACGCATCTTCGATCCCAGGACTTGGGGATCCGACCTCGAAGCTGACCTATCAGGACGTCGGCACCAACGTCTTCGAAGTCACCGCTAAACTCTGGATCACTCCCAAGTGGTTCGGCCGGCTCACCGGCGGATATGCCGGAATCGGCGGAGGACGGCTGACCGACGACGATTACCTGGCGGTCGACGGCGGAGCGCCGTCATCGCAAACGATCAGCGATATCAAGGGCGACAGCATGTGGTATCTCAATGCGGACGTCGGCAAGCGGATTGTGGAGTTTCCTCATGCTCGAGGCTACTTGGACGTCTTCGGTGGCTACCAGTACTGGTACCAGCGTTATACCGCCAATGGGCTAGGGCAGGTGTCTTGCTCGACGGCCGGGCAAACCGTCGATCTGGATCCCGGCATACCCGGCACTCAGCCTTTGTGCAATCCGAACAGCTCAGTCAGCAGCACCATTCCCGTCATCACCAATACGACGCAGTGGCATTCGATCCGGGTCGGAGGAACGATCGAATACCGGTTCACGCGCCGGCTGAGCCTCCAAAGCACCGTGGCATTGATTCCAGTCAGCATTGTCGACAACACGGATATCCATCATCTGCGCCCCGACTTGGCTCAAAACCCAAGCCTCTCCATGTTGGGGTATGGCATCGGTGCCGATGCGGACATCGGCGCGCGCTTCATGATCATCAAAAATTTCTTCGCGAGCGTCGGCTATCGTATCTGGTGGAATCGGATGCTTGATGGCAACGTGACCTTTCACAGCGCGAACGGCACCACGGATGAATTTCCGCTCACTGAGCTTCAGACGTTCCGCCAGGGCCTCACGTTTGGCTTGAACTATTCCTTTTAACCGGCTATCGCGACGCTCAGAGGAACATGCCACACAACGCACGCCTTCGCCGCTTCGTTGCTGTGGCCCTTGCTCCTCGTCTTTCGGCACAGCCTATGAATGAATGATGGGACGTGTTAACGACGGCGGCCGGAAGGCATGGTTTCGTCTTCGTAGCGGGCGAACAGGCGTCTGGCTTCCGGATGCAAGTAGTTTGGGTGGCCGTGAGGAATGCCGACTGTCCGGAAAAGCGGTGTCAGCTTGCCGTCTGGATGAAGGTAGCCGGCCCGTAAAGGTACCGTCCGCTTGCTGTGCTTGATTAAGTAACAGGGGGTAATACGGATGGATGTCAGCCAGTCGGCGATATCGTGCGGATTACCGATGGAGGCGGAGAGGAGCAAGAGTCTTGCTTGAGACGGGCAGAAGATAATGGTTTCTTCCCAGACGACTCCACGCTCCGGATCCGCGAGGTACTGGGATTCGTCCAGGATCACGAGCCCTAAGGTGTCGAGCCGCAAATCGATTTCTCCACCGGCCGCGTCATAGAGCAGATTGCGCAGGATTTCGGTGGTCATGATCAAGAGCGGCGCCTGGGCGTTGTCGCGCCGGTCCCCCGTCAGAATCCCGACCCGTTCTGCGCCGAAGATGCGACAAAATTCGGTATATTTCGTGTTCGACAGCGCCTTGAGCGGCGACGTGTAGATCACCGTGCGGTTTTCCTCCATGGCGCGCCGTGCCGCCTCCACAGCGACATAGGTTTTTCCGCTTCCCGTCGGCACGCTCACGATCACATCGCCCTGTTGCAGCTTTGCCAGCGCTTCTTCCTGCCAAGGGTCGGGAACGAACGGTTGGGGTGGAGGCACGCCGATCCCCTCGAGCCAGGCACCCAGTGCAACGGGAGATTCATGATGTTCCGGTTCGTGATGAGCAGGATGTGGGCGACCGTGCGCCGCTGCTCTCGGCCGCTCGACGGCGGGCCGTGCGGCAGGTCCGACTGGATGGGACTGTCGGTCGGCGATCAACGCCAGTAAATCCGATTCGAAACCTTGGCGATTTTCCGCCGAGTGTCGCAGCAACAGTTCGATTAGCCGGCGCTTCCCTGCACGAAAATGCCGATGCACCCGGCCGCGTGCGAGACGATGCAGAAGTTCAACCGGTTGTTCGACGAGAAGCCGTTCGAGTTCTTCAGTGGTCACGAGTGCGCTCGATCTGTGTCATGGAAGTTCTTCCAACACGCCTCGACGAAGTGTCGCAATTGCTTGTGAGGCGCTTTCCGCCAGCGACGGGTGCGTATGCCTCAACCCATGCAGCTGCGAGAGAAATTCTAGCGTCCGCGCGAGTAACCGATAAATGTCGCCTTCCGCCATGGTGGTTTTCTTGCACAGTCCGATCCACGTGAGCGTCGGATCGCCAATCCACTGTTCGGTGATCGCGGCGATGTCGGCCCGGAGAAGCGGAGGATCTTCGAATGGCGAGAGCGATTCAGCCAATTTTCGCACCTGCGCCAGAAGAGAGCCGAGGCCCGGGCTGATGCGCGGGAATGCGCCCGGGCGGTCATCGTCGTGTGCAATACTCGACATCACAGCAGCCAATAATGCCGGCGAGGCACCCGAGAAGGCCTCCGCACGGACGAGCTCGGTGATCAAGAGCGAATGGTCGATGCGGATGAGCCTGGCCCATTCACCGGTTTCCGTCAGTTGCACGGTAGGCGAGAGGTAGCCGAAGCGCTGCAGGGCATCGATTTTTTCCTGAAAGCGGTGCCACAGACTGGTTCGTAGCGCCTGAATCGCTTTCGTATGACGCTGCTGTTCCTGGCGGAGCTTTGAAGCATGGGCGTGATCTTTCTGGCATGCGGACCGCGATGGGCAGGTCGGGCAGGAAAAATCACCTAACGTCTGCACGATGGCGTCGGGAATCAACTCCTCTTTGGGGACCAGAATCGGCAGGACGGGCAGGCGAGGGGGCAACTCTTCCAATTCGCGAAGCAGCTGTTCGATGCTGTCCGGCGTGCACCAGGGATAGACCGGCGCTTCCACGCAGTCCAGCACATGGTCGAACACCTCGGTGACGATTGCCGCCGGACATTCCGTGATCGCGCCTCCCGGCCGCAGCAACGTCACCATTGGACTTTTCTGTCCCTTGCTCCGGTATTGCCTCAACACGACACCGCGGCTTTTTGAGAGGCCTGCCACGCGTCCGGTTGTCAGGAAATGAAACCGCGCCGCCACTTCGGGTGGCTCATGTCTTCTCATAGGAGTGCGGTGCGTCCGCTGGCGGCGGACATGATCGAACAACTGCCACTGGGAAATCCAGTCCGTACACACGCGGGGGCCATAGGGTTCGAGTTGCCGGTGTATCTCGTCGAGTTTTCGTTCGAGCACCTCGGCACGCTGATTCAGTTGGAATTGGGCAAAACTCTTCGCGAGGATGGCCTGCATCTGGTCGAGCGGGTGGGCCTTGAGCAGATTCAGCACCATCGGATAGCTGATCACGAACTGGCTGTTGATCGCTTCTGGCTGTCCCGTCAGGCCCTTGGTGATGACGCCGAGATCAATGTACGGCGAAGGCGTCACGATTGCAAAGCCCACGAGATCTTTCCCGCGACGCCCCGCGCGGCCGGCGACCTGCTGGACTTCGCCGATCGTGAGGTCCGTAAAATCGCGCGCCTTGCGGATGCTGGATTGGGTAATCACCACGGTCCGCGCGGGAAAATCGACGCCCGCCGCCAAGGTGGTCGTCGCAAACACCGCGTCGAGACAGCCATGTCGCATCAATTCCTCGACGGCAATTTTCCAGGAAGGCAGATGGCCGGCATGATGCGCTGCGACCCCGATGCGCTGGACCGTCGGAATCAGCGGATGCTCGGCGATGCTCGGATATTGGTCGATGACCTGCCTGAGGACGGTGCCGATTGCCTCCTGGCGGACCGGAGGCAGGAAAGAGCGCGTATGATCGAAAGACTCCATCGCTTCATCGCAGGCGCGTCTCGACGTCAGGAACACGATGGCAGGGGTGAGGTGTTTCTGCCGGAGGGCTTCTATCAGGTCAACCGGATGTATCGAGGGAGGCATTCAGCTTCATACCCTTCGAAATGACAACAAGGCCGGATTCCGTGACTTTGAAGCGTTGGGCATCGGCAGCGAGATCGTATCCAATCTCGGTCTTGGGGGGGATACTGACATCCTTGTCGATGATGGCGCGCCTGATGCGGCACTGTTCGCCGATTACCACATTTTCCATGATCACCGACTCCCGGACATCCGCATGGTCCTGAACGCGCACGTTGGGGGAGAGGACCGAGGTCTGGACTCGGCCGCCGGCGATGATGCACCCCCCGCACACAATAGAATCCAAGGCGACGCCCATGCGGCCGCCCTGGTAATCCTGTGCGAACACGAACTTGGCCGGCGGGAATTGGCCTTGATACGTGCGGATGGGCCACTGCTGGTCGTACAGATTAAACAGTGGATCGACGGCAACCAAATCGAGGTTGGCTTCCCAGTAGGCGTCCAGCGTTCCGATATCGCGCCAGTACTTGACGGCCTTCTTATTGGCGTCCTGGAAGTTGAACGCGTAGACCCGGCGAGAGCCGATCATGCGCGGAATGATGTTCCGGCCGAAATCGTGCGCCGTGTTCTCCTGGGCGTCGGCGATCAACTCCTCCCGCAAGCTTTTCGCGCGGAAGAGGTAGATGCCCATCGAGGCGAAGGCTTTGGAGGGATCGCCGGGAATGTGAGTCGCATTCGACGGTTTTTCATTGAATTCCTGAACAGCGAAATCCTCGTCGACGCTCATGATGCCGAACCGCTTGGATTCCTCGATCGGGATGTCCAAGGCGCCAACGACGACGTCCGCGCTTTTAGCGATGAGCCAATGGAACATTTCCATGTAGTTCATCTTATAGATGTGATCTCCCGCGAGCACGAGCACGTATTCCGGCTGGTCGGTGTCGAGCAAGAACAGGTTCTGATACACGGCATCAGCAGTGCCGCGATACCATTCTTCGCTGATCCGTTGCTGCGGAGGAATCGACGCAATGTATTCACCCAGTTCGGCGTTATAGACGTCCCAGCCGGTGCGGATGTGGCGGTCGAGGGAGTGCGACTTGTACTGAATCAAGACGGCGACTTTCCGCAGTCCGGAGTTCAGGCAGTTGCTGAGTGTGAAGTCGATGATGCGGTACTTTCCCCCGAACGGGACGGCGGGCTTGGCTCGGTGCTCGGTGAGCGGATGCAGCCGTTCGCCTCGGCCTCCGGCCAGCACCATGGTAAAGATATTCTGCATGGCCGCGATTGTAGCAGGAACCCTGAGCAAATAGAAAGAAAGCGAATCCGTTGACATCCGCTCTGGGGCAGTTGATACTACGAACCACACCGGTGATTGTTCATTCGAGCGGTGGGCTGAAGGGGTGGATATGAAACAGGATGTGCTGGTGTCGTCTCTGGCGAAAAAAGTTGTCGTCGCTTCCAAGAAAAAGTCTGCTTCTGAAGACGATCAGGAAGGCCTTCGCTGGCGTCTCGAACATCTCGAGTCGCAAATGCAGAAACTCTCCGAACTGGTTCGGGACCATGCGGAAGATGTCGACCGCCTGGTCCGGATCGTTGCCGAGGACCGCAACGCGATCCGCCAGCAGCTGTTGCGGAAACATCATGAGCAGGTGCGGGTGCGCAAGCATTTGCGTGCGTCCAATTCCAAACCCGATATGGACCTGTAGTTGCCCGCCGCCCTCCTCCCACTTCCCCGCGCGGTATAAACCTTCAACGATTCGCCGCCGCTCGACCCGCAGTAACTAAGTGCTGATTTATCCTCAGATTATTTGCATCGTCTGTCGGACACTGTATAATGCAGCTGATCCTATGAGGTGGGTTCCATGATCGCCTCGACGCGCACTTGTCGTCTGCGAGGAACCATACGTGTTTCGGCAAGATAGGCGATCGGGCTATTCGACTTTGTTACTCGCCGGTTTGCTTCTCGTTTTACCAGTTCAAGCCTGGTCCGCCACACCCCCTGTTCCTCCGGCCGCCGAGCAGCGCGCGCCAGGCTCCATTCGACTCAGCCTGACCGACGCCTTGGCCCTGTTTCTGCAGCAGAATCTCGACGTCCTCATCGCGAAATACGGCATCGAATACAGCAAAGGGCAACAGATCACCGCGAGATTATTTCCCAATCCGGTCGCGTCAATTGGTACGTTGAGTTCGTATACTCAAGGCAGAACCCTGTCTACCGGCGGACAACTTTTCTTTCAAGCCCAACAGCTATTTGAACTGGCCGGCAAGCGAGGATACCGAATCGAAAGCGCGGGATTCGGGGCGCAGTCCGCTGAAGCGGCGTTCGAGGATGCCGTTCGTCAACTGGGGTTTACCGTCAAAGACAGTTACTATCGGGTGCAGTTGGCACAGCGACGGTTAGCCCTGGCGGAAGAGAACCGCGACCGGTTCTCTCGGATTCTCGACATCAATACGATCCGTTTCAAAAAGGGGTATATCGCCGAAGTCGACCTCATCCGGATCCGTCTGCAAATGGTCGATTTCCACTCGATGGTCATTCAATCCCTGCAGGAGGCGGAATCGGCTCGAGGGGACCTGCGGCAACTGCTCCGTCTCTCACCGGCGCTCACGCTGGAACTGACCACGGATTTGGAGTTCAGGCGTCTCGATCCCGAGATCGGAAAATTGCGGCTGGTCGCGGTGGATGTTCGGCCGGACGTGCGGTCCAAACGGTTCACGTTTTCGCAGCGGGAAGCTGATCTGCGGCTGGCGCAGGCCTATCGAGTACCGGACGTCACCGTCGGCGCCGGGTACGCCATACAAGGATCGTTAGGACCCGATAACCCCCAGCAGTGGGCGCTCAATTTCGGTCTGCCGGTTCCGCTCTTCAACCGCAATCAGGGCGGGATCAGGCAGGCAGAAGTTGCCGTGCAGACGGCCGAAGCGGACTTGAATAAGGCCCTCAATGTGGTTGAGAATGAAGTGGAAGTCGCCTACCGGAATCTCATGCACAGCCGGCGGTTGGTGGAAGCCTACGTAGGCGGAGTGCTGGATGATGCGCGCGCCACCTTCACCATCGTCGAACGAGCGTATGAACGGGGAGGGGCCACCATTCTCGATCTGCTCGACGCCGCGCGAACCTCGCGCACGATTCAACAGAACTACATCGAAGCCCTGTTCAACTACCAGCGGAACGTGCTGCAACTGGAATCGGCAGTCGGCCAAGAGATTGCTTCATGATGACATCTGCTAACAGATCTCTTTTCTCTGTTGTGGCTCTGTCGTTGCTTTGCCTCACCGCCTGTGGAAAGGGAGACCAACCGGCCAACTCGGACGCCGCCACCCCTCCGCACGGAAAGACCCGCACCCTTCCTCAGGACGCCACTCCTCGTGTCGAAACCGGCGTCGTCGATTACGGTGGGATGCAGCAGGATCTTAGTTTATCAGGCAAGATTGCCTACGGCGAAGACCGTTACTCCAAGATCTCCTCTCCGTTGCAAGGACGTGTCGTCGAGGTCCGGGCGCATCTGGGCGACCGCGTCAAGGCCGGAGCGGTTCTTCTGGTCATCGATAGCCCGGATATCGCGCAAGCCTATTCAGAA
>JAICVE010000434.1 GCA_025935475.1 Nitrospira sp.
TACGCGCACGTAAAGCGTTTTGTTGAACTGGTGCGCGAGTTGCCGCACACGGAGCCGATATGCGGCGAACAGCGCGCCGAGGAAGACGAGCACGCCCAACACGCGGAAGGAGGTCCTCTGATAAAACGCCGGCGCGATGGAGAAATCAAGGGAGTCGCCTTCCTCATTACAAACGCCGCTGTCGTTGCAGGCGAGCACACGGAAGCGGTACGCGCGCGGCGGGAGGTTCGTGTATTGAACCCGACGCTGATTGACCAGCTCACGCCAGGTTTTGTCCTGGCCCTCCAGCTTCACGCGGATGCGCACCTTCTCAGGCTTAACGAAGCTGAGCGCCGTGAAGTCGAACAACAAGTCGCTCACACCGGACGGCAAACGCAAGCCATTCGAGACGTCGTAGTTCTTGCCATCTGCAGTGACCTGCTCGATGTGTACGGGAGGGGGGATTTTGTTGAAAGCTAGATGATGAGGATCGAGAACGCTAACGCCGCCAAGAGGCAAGAACCACAACTTGCCGTCCGCGGATTTTGCCACATTCGCGCTAAAGCCACCCGTGAAGCGATGGCTGGTGATGCCATCCGAAGTGTCAAGCACCGTCGCCCGTATCGTCTGCGTTGGATGGGAAACCCACGCGTCCAACTCAGACCGGGCGACCCGCACGAGACCACAAGCCGTGTAAAGCCAGACCGAATCAGCGTCATCTTCCATCATCCACTGAACCGTATTGCAGGGCAGTCCGTTCTGGCTGGTGAGTGTGAGAACGCGGCCGTCTTTGAGGCGGCTCAGTCCGCCCTCAGCCGCGACCCAGAGAGAGCCGCTCCCGTCCGAGTAGAAGCTGCGGACCCATCCCTCTGCCAGCCCTTCGGCGCGTGCGAACGAGGCGCGGATCTCACCGTCCTTAAAATAAGCAGCGCCACCGTCTCGGAAACCGAGCCATAGACCATCCTGTCGAGGATCAGGGAGTAGAGCAGTAGCCGGTTCATTGCGCCCAAGCTTGGTCCAGGGAATGCGTTCGACCACCCGCGTCTGAATCAAATGGAGAAGACCTTGCTCATGGCTTATCCAAATGTCCCCTGCATGATCGGCAATTATCGAATACACGATTCCATACGGTACGGAAGCTACGGGGAAAAACCGGTCAGATCTGAAAATCGCCACCCCTTTCCGAGTTCCGACCCAAATTTGCCCGTGATTGTCCTCGAAGAGACACTCCGCCCCTGCTCCAGGCAATCCACTGTCGGTAATTTCCCGAACCGTGCGCTTCGAGTCCGTGCCGATTGCCGCGGCAAATCCCCGAGCTTGGGGGCCCACGCTTCGCTTGTGATAAACGGTGATTTGTCCCTTATTCCATCTGTTGACTCCATCCGACGCGCCCAGCCAAATAGAGCCCTCCCTCGACGCCAGAATGGAAAAAACCCCTCGGCTGGACAGGCCTTGCTGGACAGAAATCGTGGGGACGGCGAACTCGCGAAAGCGGTCAAGCCCATTATCAGTTGCGACCCAAATATTACCTTCCCGATCCTCAAACAGAGAGGTAACGCTATCGTCTGACAGGCCGTCAGCATGCGTAAACTGATCCATTCTTCCATCGTGTATATGCAACAGGCTTCTGTCGACCACGGCTCCGATCCACAGGCCACCATCGCGATCCCGCAGCAGCCTGTGTGGCCGGAACTCTAGTTCGGCAGGAATTGGATACGGCTCGCTCTTACCGTTCCGGAGCTTGGTGATTCCGGTGTGCTTGGCAACCAGAATTCCACTGTCATCACTCTCGACCAGTGCATAAATTCGCTCCGCCGGATCTGGCATCGGATACAACGTGGGAGGTCCCGGCTTCCATCGCCAAAGGCCATTTATCGCTCCCGCCCACAGGTTGCCTCTGTTGTCCTCATATAAGGGGGTCACACCGTTGCCGAAACGGCCGTCGTCTCCATAGCACTGGGTCTTGCCGCTCTTAATGCTGCAAAGTCGCCCAACTGAAGGCGCCCAACCGGCTACCCATATCGTTCCTTCACGATCCTCAAGCAGCCATTCGATAACCTGGCCATCCAGTTCGGGGTAGTGACTCAGCTTGCCATCTTTCCAGCTCGCAAGCCCCGTGAAGGTGCCAATCCAAAGACGTCCATCGCGCGCGCCTTGCAAGCTTCTGATATCGTTGCTGGGTAGACCGTCCCCCAAGGGTGCGATGTCCGACAAGATCACGGTCCTGCTCGCCGACGATCACGCCCTGGTGCGGCGCGGCTTTCGGCGCCTGCTCGAGGACGACTCCGAGCTTGCCGTGGTGGGCGAGGCGAGCAACGGCGACGAGGCGATCGCGCTGGCCGAGAGCCTCAACCCGCACGTCATCGTCATGGACGCCGCGATGCCGGGCACGAGCGGCCTGGCGGCGATCAAGGTGATCCTCCAGCGCCGTCCGTCGGCGCGCATCCTCATGCTGAGCATGCATTCCGAGGAGACGCTGGTGCAGCAGGCGATGGCGTCGGGCGCGCGCGGCTACGTACTGAAGAACGCGCTGGACCTCGATCTCGCGGCCGCGGTGAAGAAGGTGGCGGCCGGCGAGACGGTGCTCGACCCGGCGGTCGCGAGGCCGGCGCCGCTGCCCGGCGAGCGCGCCAAGCGGCTGACGCCGCGCGAGCTCGAAGTGCTGCAGCTCATTTGCAATGGCCTCTCGAACAAGGAGATCGCGGCGA
>JAICVE010000123.1 GCA_025935475.1 Nitrospira sp.
CGCTGCTGAATGGCGGATTTGAACTCATTGTAGATCGCGTACACGGCATCGATTCGCCCGGCCACATAGTCGTCAATGGCTTGCAGCTCAGTCCCTAAGAGCATGCCATGCTCGAACGAAAGTTTGTCGAAAATATCCACCACGTCTCGGCGGACCTTCCAGTGACGTCTCCTGAAAAAATCGCGGCCCTTCCTGCCGATGACCGCCACTTCGATCTGCATCCCTTTCGATTCGAACTCCTTCAGCGCGGCGGCCGCTGTGCGAAGGATGTTCGCATTGAAGGCACCGCATAGTCCTCTATCGCTGGTGACCACGGCCACGACGATGCGATGCTCCTCCCGTTTCTTAAGCAGCGGATGAGCTTCCCGGTTTACGCGCCGGCTCAGCGTGCGAATGGTATCCCGCATTTTGTGCGCGTACGGGCGGGCGGCGAGAATGCGGTCCTGCATGCGCTTCAGCTTGGCCGCCGCGACCATCTTCATCGCTTTCGTGATCTTTTGGGTTTTCTTGACGGAATCGATTTTCCGCCGGACTGATTGAAGGCTTGGCATACAGGGTGATCCGGATGAGGAGCCGCACCGTACCATTTGGCTGGAAGGCAGGTCAAGGTTAGGAACGACGCCGTTGCGATCTGACGGATCTCTGTTGTACCGTCACGGATGAAAGATCACGAGGTGGTGTTGACATGCTTACCCATGAACTGTTGCGCGACGAGGGGATTCTGATCCTTCGGCCGCAGGGACCCCTCCAAGCGAGCGATTTCACCTCGCTTGCCACGGTCGTTGATCCGTATCTTGAGGAACACGGCAAATTACGCGGGATTATGGTTGACGCGCAGTCCTTTCCTTGGTGGGACTCGTTTGCCGCGCTGGTCTCCCACCTTCAGTTCGTTCGCGACCATCATCACCTGATCGGCAAGGTCGCAGCGGTTTCTGATAGTCCGGTCCTCTCCCTGGCGCCGCAGCTGGCCAAGCACTTCGTGAAGGCCGAGATTCGCAATTTCAAAGGGAACGAACGGGCAACGGCGCTGGCCTGGCTTCGACAGTAAAACCTTCCTTTCCTTTTTGGTCTATCGCTCAAAAGAAAGGCACCGGTATGTGGTCAAAAAATAGCCGTCACGTGCGAAGGACGAAGGGCCCTCGGCAAGCTCCTAGGACTGAATTCCCGCTTCCGGGGGGGTCTGTCAAATTTGACAGTATTCCCGGTCTGCATCCGTGCTGTAGAGTGCTTTTCGGTCGTGCCGGTCATGATGACGATTGACGACAAACATTGCAGGGGAGGGCCCCATCAGGCTAAGCCTCATCTTCCGAGCACTCGAGAACGATGGTGGGTCTGTACTGAGCCAACATCGCTAATCAACAATCTGATTCTCTATTCCCACTTGGAGCGAGCGCCATGAAAACTCTCAACTCTCACGAGCAACAACAGCAGCAGATGAAGACGCATCCCGGTTTCATTGCGGCACTAGATCAAAGCGGGGGCAGCACGCCCAACGCACTGCGTCTCTATGGGATCAAAGAAGGTGCGTGGTCCAATGAGCAGGAGATGTTTGACCTTGTGCATCGGATGCGCGCGCGCATTATTACCAGTCCCAGCTTTAACGGCGAGCGGATCATTGCCGCCATCTTGTTCGAGAACACCATGGACAGGGAGATCGAGGGGCGGCCGACCGCGGACTATCTGTGGAATGTGAAACGAGTGGTCCCTTTTCTGAAAGTAGACAAAGGTCTTGCGCCTGAAAAGGACGGGGCCCAGTTGATGAAGCCCATGCCCGAACTTGCTGCATTGCTTGCCAAAGCCAACACGAAAGGGATGTTCGGAACCAAGATGCGCTCAGTCATCAAGGAAGCCAACGGAGCCGGCATCAAGAACGTGGTGAGCCAGCAGTTCGAGATAGCCCGGCAAATCGTCGCCGCCGGCCTCGTGCCGATCGTCGAGCCTGAAGTGGACATTCACTGCCGTGACAAGGCCAAGGCCGAAGCGTTCCTCAAAGAGGCCATCCTTAAGGAACTCAACGATTTGCCGGCAAGTCAGCTGGTCATGCTCAAGCTCACGCTTCCGGAGCAAGACGACTTCTACGTTGATTGCATCCGACATCCCAAAGTCTTGAGGGTCGTCGCGCTCTCGGGCGGTTATACGAGAGAACAAGCCAACGACCGTCTGCGCAGAAATCACGGCCTCATCGCGAGCTTTTCACGGGCGCTGGTCGAAGGGCTGTCGGCCCAGCAATCCGATGCTGAGTTCAACGCCATGCTGGATAAATTCATTCAGAGCATCTTTGATGCGTCCAATACGTAAGGCAAACGGACAGCACCGCTCGCACTGGCATGATGACTGAGGTACGGGATCGTCTGAGACTTCAGCGTTGACATGCGGATCCTCGTGATCAACAGCGGAAGCTCATCGGTGAAATTCCGGCTTGCAGAGGTCGAGGAGGAGAACGGCGCACTGGCAACGCGGCTGACGCTGCTCGAAGGGGCCGTCAAAGGCATCGGTGGTACGGGGACCTTGGATGTGGGGGGCCAACAGCTGAATCGTTCAACGCTTGTGGTCGAGGCTCGCGACCATACTCAGGCCATGCGGGTGCTCATGAGTCGGCTCGGCGATTCCCGGGGGAGCGTCCAAGCCGTGGGACACCGGGTCGTGCACGGCGGGGATCGGTACGTGGAGTCCACGCTGATTACCGAAGCGGTCGAATCGGGCATCGAGGCGCTGTCCGATTTAGCCCCGTTGCACAATCCGGCCTGTCTTGCGGGAATTCGAGGGGCAAGGGCGGTCTTGGAACCAACCGTTCCGATGGTGGCTGTCTTCGATACGGCGTTTCACCGAACGATGCCGGAATTCGCCAGGCACTATGCGATCCCAACAGATCTCGCCGATCGCCATCACATCCGCCGATACGGATTTCATGGGATCGCGCATGCGTCGCTCGCCAACGGCTACGCGGTCTGCACTGGAACATCGTTACACCAGGCCCGCATCATCACGCTCCAGTTAGGCAACGGCTGTTCGGTCGCTGCGATTGCAGAAGGAAAATCAGTGGAGACCTCGATGGGGTTTACTCCGTTGGAAGGATTGGTCATGGGGACACGCTCGGGAGATATCGATCCTTCCATCGTCAGTTATCTTTCCGAGCGGGAAAAAGTCGAACCGGCCGAAGTGGAACGATGGCTCAACCAGCGATCGGGGCTGCTGGGACTTTCAGGGCGATCCAATGACATGCGGGAGCTGTTGCGCGCCGTCGAGCAGGAAGGGGACCAGCGCGCCGAGTTCGCCGTCGATCTCTTTTGCTACCGAGTGCGTAAATATCTGGGCGCTTACCTGGCCGTCTTGGGTGGCGCGGATGCAATCGTCTTTGGAGGCGGCATTGGGGAAAACGCGCCGGAGATTCGGAAGCGAATCTGCCGGAACATGGAGTGGTGCGGGCTCCGCATCAACGCAGACCTCAATCGCACGGCGGTAGGCCTCAGACCTGGGTCGGCGGGGAAGATCAGTACGGATGATTCACGGGTGGCGGTGTACGTCGTGGCGGCGGACGAAGAAACATGGATTGCAAAGGAAACGGCTCGCTGTGTGCGGGCGATCAATTGATCATTTTGCAGGCACCATCCGTTGAACCTGGATGGCGGCGGGGAAGGAGCGCTTCATGGGAAATGCACTGTCGGACAAAGAGCTGAAGTTGATCGATGCCTATTGGCGGGCGGCGAATTATCTCTCCGTCGGACAGATCTATTTATTTGACAATCCGCTGTTGAAACAACCGCTAAAGAAAGAGCACATCAAGCCCCGCCTGCTCGGCCATTGGGGTACGACGCCGGGACTGAATTTTCTCTATGCGCACTTGAACCGAGTGATCAAGCAGCGGGACCTGAACATGATCTACATCATCGGTCCAGGACACGGCGGTCCTGCCATCGTGGCCAATGCCTACATGGAGGGGACCTACTCGGAAGTGTATCCGAACATGTCTCAGGACGAAGAGGGCATGAAGCGCTTATTCAAGCAGTTTTCATTTCCGGGTGGCATCCCAAGTCACGTGGCGCCGGAAACGCCCGGCTCCATCCATGAAGGGGGTGAATTGGGATACGCGGTGTCGCACGCCTATGGCGCGGCGTACGACAATCCTGATCTGATCGTCGCCTGCGTCGTCGGAGACGGGGAGGCCGAAACTGGTCCGCTGGCCACGTCGTGGCACTCGAACAAGTTTCTTAACCCACTGACCGACGGCGTCGTGCTCCCGATTCTGCATTTGAACGGGTACAAGATCGCCAACCCCTGTGTGCTGGCCCGCATCAGCCATCAGGAGTTGGACCAGCTCTTCCGGGGCTATGGCTACACACCCTATTTTGTCGAGGGGAGCGATCCGGAAAAAATGCACCAGATGATGGCGTCCACGCTCGACACGATCATTGAAGACATTCACCGCATCAAGACCGAGGCGCGGCGGACGGGTGCCAAGAAGCGACCGCTGTGGCCGATGATCATTCTTCGTTCTCCCAAAGGATGGACCTGTCCAAAAGAAATTGACGGGAAACGGTCCGAGGACTATTGGCGGAGCCATCAAGTGCCGATGGGCGACATGGAAAAGACGGAACACGTCAAGATCCTTGAAAAGTGGATGAAGAGTTACAAGCCGGAAGACCTCTTCGACAAGACCGGCCGCCTGAAATCCGAGTTGGCGGAGATGCCGCCGAAGGGCGATCGCCGCATGAGTGCTAATCCGCATGCCAACGGCGGGTTGCTGCTCAGGGATTTGCGTTTGCCCGACTATCAGGACTATGCCGTCCAAGTCGCCAAGCCCGGCGCGACGACGGCCGAATCCACCCGCCACATGGGAAAGTTCTTGCGCGACACGATGAAGCTGAATCTGGAGAGCCGTAATTTTCGTCTGTTCAGTCCTGACGAGAACAACTCAAATCGCTGGCAGGACGTGTTGGAAGTCACGAATCGCGCTTGGATGGCGGAGAGTTTCCCATACGACGATCACCTGGCGCCGGATGGCCGCGTGATGGAAATGCTGAGCGAACACCAGTGCCAGGGATGGCTGGAGGGCTATCTCC
Organism: Nitrospira sp.; assembly: GCA_025935475.1. GTDB lineage: Bacteria > Nitrospirota > Nitrospiria > Nitrospirales > Nitrospiraceae > Nitrospira_C. Next base: position 5,061 of record JAICVE010000123.1, read on the forward strand.
TGACGGGTCGGCACGGGTTCTTTTCCTGCTATGAGGCGTTCATCCACATCATCGATTCCATGTTTAATCAGCACGCCAAATGGCTGAAGGTCTGTAACGAGATTCCCTGGCGGAGATCCATCGCCTCGCTCAACTATCTGCTGAGTTCTCACGTGTGGCGACAGGACCACAACGGATTCAGCCATCAGGACCCGGGGTTCATCGATCACGTCGTCAATAAGAAAGCCGACGTCGTGCGGGTCTATCTGCCACCCGACGCGAACACGCTCTTGTCCGTGACCGATCACTGCCTACGCAGCAGGAACTACGTCAACGTCATCGTGGCCGGCAAGCAGCCGGCCCCGCAATGGCTGACGATGGACCAGGCGATCAAGCATTGTGCGGCCGGCATCGGCATTTGGGAATGGGCGAGCAACGATAAAGGGTCGGATCCCGACGTCGTCATGGCCTGTTGCGGGGACGTGCCCACGCTGGAAACACTCGCCGCCGTGGACATTATTCGGCAATACGTTCCGGCGTTGAAGATCCGCGTCGTGAACGTGGTAAATCTCATGAAATTGCAGCCGCCCAGCGAGCATCCGCACGGTCTTTCGGACTTCGATTTCGATGCGCTGTTTACGAAAGACAAGCCCGTGGTGTTCGCCTTCCACGGCTATCCGTGGTTGATCCATCGTCTCGCCTATCGAAGAACCAATCACAAGAACCTGCATGTGCGTGGGTACAAAGAGGAGGGCACGACCAGCACGCCGTTCGACATGGTCGTCATGAACGATCTCGACCGGTTTCATCTCGTTGGCGACGTCGTGGACCGCTTGCCGCAACTTGGGTCCCGGGCTGCCTATGCCAAACAGGCGATCCAGGAGAAGCTGCTCGAACACAAGCAATACATTGCCAAATACGGCGAGGACATGCCCGAGATCACCAATTGGCAATGGGGGCAGGGGAGCGGCAAGACGAAGCGCGCAAGCTCAACGGAAGGCGACAACGTATAGTCCAATCTTCTCCTCGCCTGGAGAAAGGCTCATATGACACCCGAACGAACCAAAGACTTGCTCCAACAGTACGGCGTGGGACCAATCCAATTTTCCGGTAGCAACGACGCACTGTATGAGCGGCATTTGACCTTCGATAACGTTGTTGATGTCAAGAAAGCGACTGTGCGGGAGCAGTTCGAAGCGGCGGCTCATGCCATCCGCGACATCGTATCGCAACGCTGGCTCCTGACAGAAAAGACGTACGCTGAAAAGAATCCCAAGCGGATCTATTACTTGTCGATGGAATATCTCCTCGGGAGGTCGTTTGCCAACAATATGACGAATGCCTTGCTGCGCCCGTTGGCGACCGAACGCCAAAAACAGTTAGGCCTCGATCCATTAGCACTCACCGAGAGTGAGCCGGATGCCGGATTGGGCAACGGTGGGCTTGGAAGGTTGGCAGCCTGCTTCATCGATTCGATGGCGACAATGGAGATTCCAGGCATGGGGTACGGCCTGCGCTATGAGTACGGGATCTTTAAGCAGACCATCGTGGATGGCTGGCAACGTGAGCAGCCGGATAATTGGTTGCGGAGGCCCGATCCTTGGGAGGTCGGACGTTTGGATGAAGCGGTGGAGGTGAAACTCAATTGTACGTTCGAGCTTCGCGAGGGCCTGCTGCGTCCCATCGTCGGTCGGCCATCGGTTCTTCTCGGCATCCCGTTCGATCGTCCGGTCGTCGGTTACGGGGGGAACACCATCAATACGCTTCGGCTATGGGCGGCGGCCACTCCGGACTACTTTGACTTTCAATTGTTCAGTCGAGGTTTTTTTGTGGGGGCGTTCGCAGAGTCCCTCGCAGCGGAGTCACTGACTCGTGTGCTATACCCCGACGACTCGACTTCCAGGGGACAGGGGTTGCGGTTCCTTCAAGAATATTTTCTGGTGGCCTGCTCGTTGGGAGATCTCGTGCGGCGTTTCCGGCGTACCAATTCAGACTGGAATATGCTGCCTGAGAGGATTGCCATACAAATGAATGACACGCATCCGACCATGGCTGTTCCCGAGCTGATGCGTATCCTGCTCGACGAGGCGCATCTGGGATGGGATCAGGCCTGGGACTTGACGCAACGGACACTGGCCTACACGAACCATACGCTGCTGCCCGAGGCATTGGAAACATGGCCGCTCGAATGGTTCGATCACATGCTGCCGCGGCATCTTGAAATCATTCTTGAGATTAACCGCCGTCTGCTGGAGGTGGTTCGAAACCGCTTTCCCGGAGACGAGGGCCGCGTCGAGCGGGTGAGCCTCGTGGAGGAAGGCGCCAGGCGCAAAATCCGCATGGCCAATCTGGCCATTGTCGGATCCCATAGCACCAATGGGGTGGCCGCCATTCATTCCAAATTGCTTCGTGCGGTGACGGTGAAGGACTTGGCCGAACTCTATCCCGAACGGTTCAACAATAAGACAAATGGGGTCACGCCCCGCCGCTGGTTGCTGTTGGCGAATCCGGCGCTCTCGAATGCGATTACCGACGCCATCGGCGAGGGATGGATTACCGATCTGAGTCAGCTCGGCAAGTTGAAGGCCCTCGCCGGCGATTCGGCGTTTCGCGAGGCGTTCCTCCGTGCCAAGCGCGAAGCGAAAGTGCATTTTTCCCAATGGCTCAAGGCGACCTCTGGACAACTCGTCAATCCCGACAGCATCTTCGATTGCCAGGTCAA
>JAICVE010000284.1 GCA_025935475.1 Nitrospira sp.
CGGGTAGACGGTAATACCGATGCTGATTCCCACAGAAACGTCGTGGCCCTTCAAATGAAAGATGGAGGAGATGGATTCAGTGATCCGCTTCGCCACCACCATGATGCTTTGCTCCGACGAGACGCCTTCGAGAACGATCGTAAACTCATCCCCGCCCATACGCGCGACCGTATCGACCTCGCGCACGCAGGCTTTCAACCGTTCAGCGACGGATTTCAGCAGCTCATCCCCGACGTCGTGACCTAGCGTGTCATTGACGGATTTGAATCGATCCAGGTCCAGCAGCATGAGCCCTAAGGGTTGCTGAAGCCGTTTGCTTCTGGCCATCGCTTGAATCAAGCGGTCCCGGAACAGCGTACGGTTGACCAGCCCGGTCAAATGATCATACTGCGCGAGATACGTGAGGCGTTCTTCCGACCGCTTTCGCTCGATTGCGTAGCGCACAGAGCGGGCCAGGAGCTCCGGATGGCCTTGGCCTTTGACGAGGTAATCCTGGGCGCCCTGTTGCACCGCCTGAAGTGCCAGCGACTGATCGCTCACGCCACTCAGTACGACGACAGGAATCGAAGGGTTGGTGGCATGGACCTGGCGGACCGTCGGTAAGCCGAAGGCGTCGGGAAGGGAAAGATCCAAGAGAATGGCGTCGAAGGGGGCTTTATCGATATGGGCGAGCCCGTCCGATAAGGTTCTGGCGTGCGTCACCTTGAATTCTTCGACGCTCCATTCTGCCAGGAGGTCCTGGGTCAGCCGAGCATCGACGTCGTTGTCTTCGATCAGCAGTACCGTGATCATGCGTAATCCAAAAAAAGCGCTCGTACCGGGAAGAAAGAAGAAATCCCAGCCAGGCCGAGCCGTTCCGGAATTGATTATATCGAAGGGATGTGGGGCGAGAAGCAAAAAGTGGGAATCAGTCAAAGCGGGACAATAGTAAACCACCCGCTTACCGGGGCAGAGTGCAGGATACTATGCTGCCCGCCAGGTCCATGGTGAAACGCATTGGACAAGGAGGGCTACGCCAGGAACCGCAGGTCGACGCCTAGCTCGCGTGCAACGCTTCAGCGCGACGACGAACCTCTTCGGCCTTCTTGGCCTGTCCAAGATTGTCGTAGAGCGATGCAATGTTGGCATGCAGATGCGTCAGCAACTGTCCGAGCTGTGCTTCCTGAGCGATGACGTTCGCTTCCAGGGCGATCTTTTTCTCTTCACTCCTGCGGAAACGCTCTTCGAGCCGTTGGACGAGCTGAATCCATCCCTTGACCTTCCCGGAATCAAGATCCGGAGTGGTCGGGAGCGCTTCGCCGCGTTCAAGTGACTTTTCCGTCTGATTCATCCAATTAATGAAGACAAGAAAATCACCTAGAGTGATTTTCAGGGCGGATGAGGCGCCTTCTTCCTCGATGACGAGATCTTCCATGGGACTCCTTTGAACAATGAGGTCGATGAATGTTGAGGACGGTGGATGCTCTTGGTCTATTCGTAACTGTCACCGGACATCAGCCTGACTCCACGCAGGCCGGCTCCTTTCAAGCGTCATTGCGGGTGGCGATCGGTGAGCGGATACAGGTGCAGGTGTTTCATCACGCGCGGCGGTTATGGTTGAAAATGTAATACTGCCTTCGCCGTTGCAAAGTCAATCATTCCAGCGGGGACGAGTAAGATTTTACAATTGTTCGAGGCGGCCGTGGGGGGATAGGGAGCGAATCTCAGCCCTGAGGAGTGCGGGGCGGCACATTCCAGTAGATGCCGTAGGGATGGCCTTCCGGTCCGATCGCCGCTTCGCAAGCGTAGCCGGGTTCGAAGGGCCAGAGCAGCGACCGGCCGAACGTCGTGCCACGGACGTGCACGTAACGAAAGGTCACGCCCAGACGATTGGCCTCCTCCTTCATCGTCGCAAGGCAGCCTTCATAAGAATAGGAGCGGCGGCCGAGGACAATCTGTTCGCCCGTTTGGGTGTGAAACATCGTATAGGGCTCGGCGCAACCGGCGGCAAGTAGGCAGAGGACACACATGAGCAGGCGGTTCATGAAAGGAGTCTCCGGAAGGGCCCACTACCGGAAGTGTAGCATTCGCGCGTGGTGGAGTCGAGTCGCGACTTTGAGTCCGCGATGACGTTTGACCAAGCGTCCAAGGCGGACCTGATCAACGCCCGGCATCCGAATGAACTCGACGCCAAAGCGACGTCCTTTCCGCCAACGGATCTTTGCCAGTTCGACGCAAAGCGAGGTGCCGTCGTCCGGCATGAGGACTTTCATCTCGAGGTAGGCCCCCGGTTCTACCCTTCGGTTGCTCATCACTGCGCAGCCAGGCACTGAGACATTGTGGACCGTGCCCTCCCCCACGAAGGAGTCACCGGCAAAGATGACGGGAAATTCGGTGAGGACGCGCTCGCTATAGCGGATTTTCATGAGCCCCTCCCTTCCCCAGGCCGACGGCAAATTGCGCTATAGAGGAACAATATCTGGAATACCCCACCCCTACCAGCCCTACAAAAGTTGGGAGTTTTCGACTCGCCTAACTATCTGGTTTTATTAAATAAACATACTATTTTTAGGCCCCTAAAAACGGCACGGAAACTGCGGATAGCCAAGTGTGAGAACGCACACTCCCGGTTTCCGGCATATGGGAGGAAACAGATGATGAAAAACAAACGATCACAGAAACGAATCAATCATTCCCTCACCCAAGTGCTGATCGTCGCCGCCGCGTTAGCCCTTGTGATCTCTGCCCCCGGCACGCTTGCCGACTACCCCACCGATCAGCCGAACCAGTCTGTTCAGGTTCAAACCATTTCAGACCCCACGGCTCAAGGCAGGACGACCAACCCATCACGAGCCGCGTCAGCGACCGAATTGGAGCGTGCCGTGACACGTGCGGCCCAGCAGCATCGCCTGCACCCAGCCTTGTTGTTTGCGGTGATGAAGGCTGAGTCATCGTTCAATCCCATTGTGGTCTCAAAGGCCGGTGCCGTCGGCCTGATGCAACTCGTCCCCGAAACGGCGATGCGTCATGGCGTTCAGAATCTGTATGACACCAATGAAAACGTCGCGGGTGGCGCAAGACATCTGCGCTATCTCCTCGACCGATTCCACGGCAATATGCGGTTGGCGCTGGCGGCCTATAATGCAGGCGAGCGCAAGGTGGATCGTTATAGACAGATTCCGCCGTATAAGGAAACGCGGCATTATGTGCAGAAAGTCTTGAGCTACTATCGGGACTATCGGAAGGACGCTCGCTTGGTTCCGCTTGGCGAACGCCAACAGGAAGGCTATAGGGTCAGAGCGCTATGACGACAGGCAACCAATGGAAGGGGGAGTGGGGAAGCAGGCTGGAAAGTTTATGCGACAGGCTTTTCTGCGACATACTCCAAGTATTTCCACAGTTCCTTGGCATCGTTCTCGGTAAAGACCAATGGAGTGTTATTGGCCAACCCGGCAAAATAGACCTTCACCGTCATCTCGTCCTGCCACACCTGCGCTTCGGCATAACTCACGCTGTCCAGGTTCAGTGTTCTCTTCCCGATGTGCACGTAATTCATACGAGCCCTCCCGGCCTTGACGTACTGCGGAATATAGCACCAGTTCGGCATTCGTCCAAGGACACATCTAATTTCCGATCAACATCACAAACACTAACCCTGCCAACTGCGTCTTCCCGCGATAAGGAGAACGGAGAAGCTTTTTTGGTTTTTCTTGCCAGGCATTCGACCGCGTGATGTATTCAATATCGCAGCCCGACAATTCACCGCCGATCTAGATTCAATCTGGAGTTCGCCTTCACAGTCCAGCTGAGCAAGTAGTCTCGCGTAGGATTTCCGCCGAGAACTAGCTCAGAGAATCTGAACCTTCCTGTAAGTGAGAGGGCGGAGCTGCGTGATCCGTGAAATTTCTCGTTGAATGGAGAATTGCCGATCAGGTCACCCATGAGTTAGGCGCACAGTCGACGGAAATGAAGCGTACAAAACGCAACAAATTGATCAATGGCTACGGCGAGCCAAGCACCCATGGCTGTGCCTGCCACGTTCGTGAGGATGTCGCTCGTAGAAGGCACTCGATCGTGACAAAAAAGTTGATAGACCTCAATGGTAAATGAACTAACAAAACCCAAGAAAGAAGCCACCAGTAACGGATGCCGCCTGCATAGCAAAAAGCTTCGAACGCTCAGATAGCCAACAGGGACGAAGGCCAATACGTTCAAGGCTGTTTCTACTAACACATCGTGACGCAAGTGCAGATGAGTGAATGGAATCCATTGGACGTTCCCCCAATGGGGAGTAGCGTCAAAGCCCGACCCTGGAAAGCTGATAACGATCCAAACAGAAGCC